>JAJPZD010000296.1 GCA_021204605.1 Prevotella sp. | reverse complement strand
ATCATAAAGTTCCGGACAATTTATAAGAATATCATTATCAAAAGATTCCAGTTCTTCAAGGTTTTCCAAAGTTGGTTTATGAGGTGCCAAAAGAAGAATTTTATAAGGATAGTCTATAGTTTTATGTAACTTGTTAATAAAGAAACATTTACGTTCTTTTTCCGAAATAGAATTAATATTAGGATAAAAGTTTACGATTCTTTTTAATCTGGGATAATTTTGACTTATAAATTTTCTTCTAATTTCATAATTAACAGTTTGTCCTTCACGTCCCAATAAATATTGATAAACATTTAAATTTACATAAAAAACATTTTTAATAAACTGCATAGGATAAAACATCCAGTCTTGGTCGGTATAAGAAACCCCTTCGGTTTGGACATAATGCATATCACGCAAAAGTTTAACACTATAAGTCACGGCATGCATTTGAAAATAAACAATAGATTTATCACACAAAAAAGTTGCAGCATCGTAGTATTTTTCAGGTTGGAATCTAAGATTAACAACTTTTTTTCTTCCATTAGTCATAAAAACATAGCTATAATCAGTCAGAACCATGTCGCTGTGAATATTCACTAATTTAAAAACGAAATTATTCAGAGCTTCTGTATCAAACCAATCATCTGCATCTAAGACTTTTATATATTTAGCTTTTGCTTCTTTCAGGCCTCTGTTAATACAAGAGCCATAGTGTCCATTTTGTTTGTCAATGACTCTGAAAGTTTCAGGGTAATTATTTTCGTATTTATGAGCAATCTGGCTTGAATTATCCTTGCTTCCATCATTAATAACCAAGACTTCAAGCAGATTCATTGCTTTGTTGGAAATAACAAGAGAGGAAAGGCACTTGTCCAAGTACATCTCCATGTTGTATGTAGGAACAACAATAGTCAGAATTTTTTCCATTTAGTTTATATGTTTAAATTAAGAACTTTTTCAATTATCGGAGCCATATCATAGTATTTGTATTCAGCTAATCGGCCACCGAAAATGACATTATTCTCTTTGTCAGCTAATGTTTTGTATTTAGCGAAAAGAGCGTTATTTATGGAATCATTAACAGGATAGTACGGTTCCATACCCTCTTGCCATTCAGATGAATATTCTTTTGAAATTACTGTTTTCGGGCAATCGTAAACTTTCTGACCGAACATTTCAAAATGCTTATGTTCAATAATACGAGTATAAGGGACGTCGGGGTCAGTAAAATTTACAACGGCGTTGCCTTGGTAGTTGGGAGAATCAAGAATTTCCTGTTCAAAAAGAACGGTACGGTAATTGAGTTTTCCGAAACGATAATTGTAGAATTCGTCTATTTTTCCAGTATAAACTATTTTGTGAGCAATGTTTTCCCAATAAGATCTGTTATCGAAAAAATCAGAGTTTAATATAGTTTCTATACCCTTAAGCAAGCCGTTGATGAGATTATTATAACCACCGATAGGGATGCCCTGATACATATCATTGAAATAATTGTTATCGAATACCAGTCTTACGGGTAATCTTTTAATGATAAAGGCAGGTAGTTCGTTGCACTTCCTGCCCCATTGCTTTTCAGTATAACCTTTGATAAGTTTTTGATAAATATCATTTCCGACAAGAGCCAAAGCCTGTTGTTCAAGATTACGAGGTTCATGTCCGTTTAAAGTCCGTAAAGCAGCAAATTTTTGTTCTTCAATTATTGCTTTTGCCTTTTCGGGTGTTGAAACGCCCCACATCTGATAAAAGGTGTTCATATTAAAAGGCAAATTATATAATTTGCCTTTATAGTTAGCGACGGGAGAATTAGTAAATCTATTGAACTCAACAAAAGAATTTACAAAACTCCAGACATTTTTATTGGAAGTATGAAATATGTGAGCGCCATATTTATGAACATTGATACCATGAATGTTCTCGCAATAAATATTCCCACCCAAATGAGGTCGTTTGTCAATCAATAGACATTTCTTACCTTTTTTAAAGGCTTTATAAGCGAAAGTAGCTCCAAATAAACCGGAGCCGACAATGAGAAAATCGTATTTCATTATATTATTGGATATAATCGCTGTTATTAATGTTTTAATTTTGACATACAATTTGTGAGTAGGCTGGACATTTTTTCGATAAACGAAAACAGATTAGGTTTACTATAATATAACTTATATAGTAATCTATATGTATTCGATCTGAACAAGAAAACATCCTTTCCGCCAAAACAATGAGTAATCTGAGAAATACCGACGAAAGGATTCTCAACAACATTCAAAACAGAGTTGTTTATTGTCGCATTTTGTTTTATATCAAAAAGGAGTTTTTTGTCACTCAAAAGGAACAGTTGACTATCAGAAAATTTAGAACCGAGATAATGAACAATTTTAGCATCGTTAAGAAACCTTATTCCATGTTTCAATTCACAATTCCAGACATCATGCAAAGGTTTAATAATATGGCCTGATAAATAATTGGCTTTGGCAAAAGATGGTTGGTCCATATTTATACCCACTTTAAAACTTTCAATACATATTGAAGACCACAATTCAAAGAATTTCTGTGTTAATTCATTATCTTTGACATAAATAACACCACTGTTGAAATATTCAGTTTCATTTTCAATGGGCCATTTTAGCAGTTTGCCATGATGTAGGCATAAGTCTCTGTACGGATTGTCTAAGAAAGCGGAATGAGTATCGTGACAAGCGGCGATATCAGCATTTATTTTATCAATTTCATACAATGGTTTTACAACTATTGTATCAGTATCAATAAAGAGGAAATCACCTTTGACATATTTTCTAACGCTTGATTTCAGGATACGAGAACGTTGTCTTGCATTATAATCGCCATCAATTTTCACAGGAATTATTTCATCAGCATACTTTGTTTCTTCTTTTCTGACACCTTTCAAAGTGCTATAAGTTTGTTGGTCAACTACGAATAAGATCTTTGCGTCAGTCATATATTTCTTGACAGAAAAAGACGATATGAACGCTTGTTCAAGAAATATGTCTTTTTCGCTGCTGACCACTACATAAACTATTTTTGTTTTCATTCAATTATCTTTTAATTCCTTCCATAAATCGTACTTATCCTTTCAGATATCCAACCAATTTGCAGGCGAATGTTTGCCATGAGTTCTCGGCGATGAAGTCATTTCTTGTCTGAGCATCTATCCTGTTGTCGGAGGAAAGGATATCCAAAAGAGAGTCATAATTATCGTAAACGAGGCAAACCCCTTCTTCGGAAAGGTCCTTGAAGGCGCCGACATCGGGACCTATGGGCGTTCCACCGAGTACTATTGTGTCTATCAACGCGCCCGAGCTCGACACACAGCTGCCGATGTAAGGGAAAAGCACATATTTGGAATTCGAGATCAGAGCTTTCAGCTCGCTGAAACTGACTTTCCTATTCTCGTAGCAGATGTTGTCATTGCACAAGGAACGGATACGGTTTTCAAGATCAGGGTATTTGCACCTGCCCACTATGAAGATGTTCAGATTAGATGCCCTTACCTTGCTGTAAGACAGAAACTCAACTATACCCTTGTAATGGGCGATAGTACCCCAGATGAGAATGTCGGGATGAATGGCTGAGGGGGTGGTATTCTCAAGATGGGCAATAGGGGCGACGGGATGACATTCATATTTGACATCACATTTTGCCCTCTGTCTTGCATATTCTGTGGCAGCTTTGGAATGTGAGATTATAATAGACGCATTGCCGAACATGTACGACATTATAGCTTCGGAATATTTGTCAGAGCCTTGGTGAGGGTGGAAATTGTGGAACATCCACACGATTTTCCTTTTTCTGAGCTTTATGATTAAAAAGGCAAGTTGTACTATCCGATATTTTATTGCACTCAAGCGCCCTTGACAGATATTTTCAATCCAATTGAAAATGAAGATATCAGCGAAGAAAGCGTTTTGTAAAAGACATATAACTTTTTTTGCAGGTTTCCGTCTGAGGTGGTTGTTCAAGACAAGGAAATACTTAGTGAGTGCATTTTTGTAATTCACAGAGTAAGGATTGTCGTAATCAACATCCCTTGCTGAAGGATAATAAAATAGTTTTTGCATTGTTGTCAATAATATTTAAGTTAACAGATGTTTGTCGTCAGTATCTTCTATAGTTCAATTGTTGTATAGATTTATTGTCGAATTCATTATCTACTTACAATTTGACTGATTCTAAATCATGTCCCTCCTCAATCGCTTTATAAAGTTTGATGCCACCTATTTCAGCTGCTATTTCAGAAAAAGATGAGTAATAACTGCCTATGATATAATCTGTTTTACTTAGACAATATAAGTCTATGAGAGCACCTTCCATTCCTTCCAATGAATTTCTGTTAAGTACTTCTCTGTTTGTGATAATTATATCATCAAACATATCAATAAGTTTTTTCTTAAATTCTATTTCATCTGTAGCTAAATAGAACTTTGTGTTGGGATCTTTTATCAGTTCTTTATTGATAAAGTTGACAAAGACATTAAATGGAGAATGAAGTTTTGATTTAACATTATCTGTTCCTCTAATATGAACCCCAACCACATGTTTACCGTATTTACTGGTGATATCATTGATACGTTTTTGTAACTTTTTTGTAGGAATTAAAATTCCCCCCCCCCTTAATACCTTTTAGATTATACATTTGATGGCAAGTGCAAAGCAATATTTTTTTTGATTTTTGAGGTATTATTTTAAATATGTCTTTTTCCCCACTGTCCCAATTAAAATTATATAGTCTAAAATCATATATTACTTTCTGTATGAGTTTCGGCAGATATAAATTTCTTTTCCTTGATATATGATAATGTGTCAGGTCTCTGTTTTCTACTACTGAGACATTTGATAAAGCAGGCTTTTCAAACAAATCCGAAAAATTGCAATAGCAGCCCCTTGTCTTATTCCAATAAATTACACAATTTGCGTCTAATTTTTTTGCTATGTTTATGCCGGATACTATAGCTCTTATACGATTGCACAATCCAGCATAAGGAATTATAGAAATGGTTTTATTCATTGTGATATTATGCTAATTGTTTGTTGATTTTATAGAAATATTGTTTATTTTGATTATCTACTACCATTCAATCATGTTTATTTCATGAGAGATTGACAATGGAATAATGTCTTGTGTTATCTTGAGAGTTTGCTTTTCACAGCGTGCGCCAATGCGAATGAAAGTTTACAAAATGAAAGACGGCATATTGACTTGTGTGAGAGCCAGTGGAAGAAACGAGAAAAGCCATTCTCGGCGATGTCGCCAACGATGAGGCCGTAGCGTTTCCTTTTCATGCTAATAGGCATTTCCTGCTTGAGCATTTGCCAGAAGATATGTGCCACGGCATCAACGTTTTCATCGGGTTCAACGGACAGAAACTCATTGTACCATTGTTCCTCCTTGTTTATGGCAAGTAATTTGATATCCACGTTACCGGTGCGGCTGATAGTATGGGAGTTGACACGATATTGAAAGCCAGGCACCTGCATATTGGCGATGCCAGTATCTTTGGCAGCGATGTAAGCAGAGATGTCGTCAGAGCCCCATGCGAGAGGCAACTTATAGAAGCCACCGTTTTTTTTCAGGAGTGCGGTGTCGAAAAGGAAGTCGCCGATATACTGCACCCTGCCGTGCAGACGGTGCCACAGCATAGAATAAACATTTTCACGCAGGGGGCGAGCCTCCTGCATTCTCACGACATTTGATTCTTCGTCGATAATCTCTGTCCAGGCATGGTAAACGCCCAGACCTGGAAACTGAGAGATTAGTTTGCCATATTCCTCAAGGCAGCAAGGCAGCAGCTTGTCGTCGTCGCCCATGCAAATCACATAGTCGCCTGTTGCATAGTTCAGGCAGATGTTCCAGTTGTCCACCACATTGACGCTCCCACAGTTTCTCTCATTCACATAATATCTGATGCGAGGGTCATCAAAGTGGGCGATGACGGAAGCTATATCCTCTGGGGAGGCATCATTGACGATAATCAGTTCGAAATCAGTGTAAGTTTGTGCAATGACACTCTCGATACATTCTTGCAGGAACTTACACTTGTATGTAGGTATAGTTACCGAGAACTTCATCTCTCAATAGCCTTTTGCTGTTGTTGATTAACCATCAATGAAAGCAATGTGCCGACTAACAGCAGGGTAGGAGGCACGCTATACAACTCTCCCATCATATTTGCATAAACGAAATAAGTGATGAGGAGCGACATAGCAATGGATGAGGTAAGTCTGTCCCTCTTGCGGTGCTTGAAGATGTAGAAGAAAATTGTACAGTAAAAGACGATATAGAAGATTGTTCCGACAAAGCCTCGTTCCAGCAACAGATTCATGAAAACACCTTCCAATCCCCATAAATCAGGGTCCCTCTTAGCAGAGTAAACATCACCCCACCCCAAGTCATAGTAGAAAAAATCAATTCCTCTGCCGAAGAACTCATGCCCTTGAATATATTTGAATACCTTAGAGTATTGAATGACACGAATTTGTATGGAACTACCCAACACATTGGTTGAATTGTAATCAAATACCGAGGTTGCCATATCAACTTTCTCTTGAACGTAAGGGACATTTATATAAGCGATAATAACGACTAATATAATAACAAGGAAATATTTGATATTTTTTTTGAGGCTATATCTGAACATTATGAACGACATTACAGCAAAAACAAAACAAAACTGTACAGTGCGGCAGTTGCAGGTCAGGATTCCAAACATACAACAGCAAACAGATATGTAGAAAAACTGACTCTTAAGAAGTTTTTTGGCATATCCCCAATAATGGAAAATCAACAAAACAGCGCAGATATATCCGTAATCAAAAGCATACTTGAACATTGACTGAACCCGGAATCGGTCCATATCTGTAAAAAAATCTCCCATAAGGGTGTCGCCCTTTACATATCCCGCCAAATTAATAAGAATCGCCTCTTTTGTGATTAAATTCAATATTCCGAAAAAGGTTAGGACGAGTAAGGCATAAAAAGACACATTCAACATTGGCTTAATCATCTTCTCATCGTTAATACATAGGAAACCGTATGCTAAGAAGAAATATTTTGAGACAAGTTCTTTTATGGTCAGTTTTATTATTCCAGCAGGGTCTTGATAGTGTGGACTATTGAAAAAACTGATTATCAATGCGATTATAATCAATCCCAACAAAAAACCATAGAGAGATTTTTTTATCTTATTTACATGATTAAACCAATAAGGAAATTCTGATAAAAGGAAGCATAATGGGGGGTAAAGTGGTCCACCCCATGGAATCCATGGTATGGATACAAACGTGAAACATATCAGTGGTAGAAGAAGTAACGCTAACTTTATTTCTCTTTTCACCACGAACATGGCAAGACTATCTCCAAGAAGGATTAACTGAAGTATAATGTACATCTTCTAAG
>JAJPZD010000149.1 GCA_021204605.1 Prevotella sp. | reverse complement strand
CAATATTTCTGTTATTTTTTATCATTTTTATTCATTTTTTGACTTTTGATAATTTTTTGACAAAATATGCCAAAAAATGGCATATATTGTGCCGTTGCCAATGCAAAATTTTCACACAAAATCTATAAAAGCAGTCTATTTGTAAAGAAACAAGATTTGCAGTTATGCTCTGGAATCTCTTGTTAAGTCGCAAACAACAATGCTAGTGTCTTATCAAATAAATATGCAAGAAATATGAAAAAATACGGCATAAATGAAGTGTTGGTGGAGATACGTGAAACAGCGACATCTGAGAGGGAGAAAGGGGCTGAATTTGAGGGGCTTATACAGAAATGGTTAAAGACAGACCCACGTTATTCCAGTCTTGTAAAGGTATGGTTGTGGGATGAGTTTCCGAGCAAGATAGATTTTGGAGTCAGAGATCTTGGAATAGACTTGGTTGCAAAGACAGATATAGGCGACTATTGGGCTATACAGTGCAAGTGCTATGATGAGTACGCCAACATAGACAGGCCGGCCGTAGAAAGTTTCTTGGCGAATGCCAGTAGGCAATTTAGGGATGAGGAAACACTTCAAACGAAAGAGTTCAGCAATCTTGTATGGGTATCGACAACGCGCAAGCGTTGGGGTGCGAATGCAGAGGAAGCAATACAAGGTTTGCGCATACCGTTCACAAGAATCAACTTGTTTGAATTGGAAAACTCGCCTGTTGACTGGCATGCGTTGTATCATGGCGACAAGGAGGGCAAAGCTGCACTGTTGCCGGGCAAGCAGATACGCCCTGACCAGACGGAGGCTCTGTTAAAAGCGCATGAACATTTCATTGAGCAAGGAAATGACAGGGGCAAATTGATAATGGCGTGTGGAACCGGCAAGACGTTCACCTCCTTGAAGATAATGGAAAGTCTGACCGAAACAGACGCATTGGTTTTGTTCTTTGTGCCGAGTATAGCCTTGATGGGTCAGACGCTGAACGCATGGATGGCGGACAAGACAGATGATATACGTGCAATCTGCGTATGTTCAGACGCAAGAGTAACACGCAAGATGAGGGACGAGGATGATATTGACGAGAGTGTTGTTGACTTGGCGGTACCTGCCACAACAAATACGGAAAGCATTGTCAGGCAGATAAGGAGAGCTAAACATTTCAAAGCGAGGACAGTGATATTCTCAACATACCAGAGCATAGAATCGGTTTCGACAGCCATGAAAACGTCAGGAGTGGAGGCGGCATTATGCATTTGCGATGAAGCACACCGCACCACAGGCGTGAAGATACCGGGACTGGATGAATCGAACTTCACGAAAGTGCATGACAATAAGATAATACCAGCAAAGAAACGACTATATATGACCGCCACACCACGACTGTATAAAGAATCGGCAAGAATAGTAGCTAAAGAGAAAGATTATATCCTTTGCTCTATGGACGATGAGGAGCTATACGGCAAGGAGTTTTACCGGTTGACTTTCAGCAATGCCGTATCAAAGGGGCTGCTTACTGACTACAAGGTACTTGTGCTGACGGTAAGCAATGACGATATACCAGAGAGTATAAGGACTGAGATAAACAAGAAAAATGCGGATGCGGCAAAGGATGAGAAATTAAAGGAGCTGAATTTTGATGATGCCACAAAGTTGGTCGGCTGCATAAACGGATTATCCAAGCGGATAATCGGAGATAATGGAGTAACGTATAATCAAGACCCGATAATGATGAAACGGGCGGTGGCGTTCTGCCGCACGATAAACCCTACACCAACCAATCCAAACGCATCATCAAGGAACTTAGCCAAATATTTCGGTGATTTCTGTGATGAATACAAAAAGACGCTTAGCCAGACAGCAGCAAGTCAGGTGGTGAATGTTTCAGCCCGGCATATTGACGGCACTATGGATGCCAATGAGAGAAACAATCTGATAGCATGGCTCAAGGGGGAATCTTCCGATCCATACGAGTGCCGCATACTGTGCAACGTGAGATGCCTATCCGAAGGCGTTGACGTGCCGGCACTTGATGCCGTGTTGTTTCTCTCCCCACGAAACTCTGAGATTGAGGTGGTGCAGTCAGTAGGTCGTGTAATGAGATCATTTAAAGGCAAGAAATACGGATATATTATAATTCCAGTTATCGTTCCAGAAAATGTCAGTCCGGAAGCTGCGTTGAATGACAATGAGCGATTCAAGGTTGTATGGACTATATTAAACGCCCTGCGTTCACACGATGAGAATTTCAATGCCCATGTGAACCAGATACATCTGAACAAAAAACGTCCTGAAAAGATTGTTGTAGGCGGTGTGCCGAAGAACACATATTCTATGACAGAGAACGGGGACGTTCCCGAAGGTAATGATGGCACACGTGTAGGTGAGCGACCAATACCAACACCAATACCAATGCTTTTCGGCAATCTGCAGGATGCCATATATGCGAGGCTGGTAGAGAAGGTAGGCGACAAGTTGTATTGGGAGAACTGGGCAAAGCAGATAGGCGAAATAGCCAAAATGCACATTGCAAGCATAAACACATTGGTTGCTAAGAATGAAAGGGTAAGGCAATCGTTTGAAGTATTTGTGAAAGGTCTGCAAGAGAACATCAACCCCTCTGTTGACAATGAGCAGGCAATAGAGATGCTTGCACAACACATTATCACTCAACCAGTGTTTGATGCCCTTTTCCATGATTATGAGTTTGTCAACAAAAATGTGGTGAGCATATCAATGGAAAGCATGAAAAAAGAGCTTGAAGATAATGGCTTTGAGCTTCATACTGAAATACTTGACAAATTCTATGATTCAGTAAAAAATAATGTCGGCAATATTGACAACTTTGAGGGTAAGCAGACTATAATCAAGAACCTGTATGAGAAGTTTTTCAAGGGAGCTTTCAAAAAGACGGTTGAGAAGTTGGGTATTGTCTATACACCAGTAGAGTGCGTGGACTTCATAATACGTTCTGTTGACGATTTATTAAAGAAAGAATTCAATACATGTCTGACAAATGAGAATGTGCATATACTCGATCCGTTCACAGGTACCGGTACATTCATCACGAGATTATTGCAACTTGGTGTGATAAAACGAGAGGATATGGAGCGCAAATACCTGAATGAGATACATTGCAATGAGATTGTTTTGCTTGCATATTATGTGGCCGATGTGAATATTGAAAGTGTTTACCATGAAATAATGCGCCCTAAAGAATATTTGCCGTACGACGGCATTTGCCTGACGGATACGTTTCAGCTTGGGGAAGATAATCACAATGAATTCTTTACTGAATATTTTCAGGATAACTCGGAACGAGTTAAGAAACAGAAAAAAATTCCTGTTAGGGTTATAATTGGTAATCCGCCGTACTCTGTGGGAATGCGAGCAGCAGAAGATAATGCACCAAATTTGCCATATCCTATTCTTGATAAAGCTATTGCAGATACATATGTAAAACATTCAAATTGTAGACTTAATCGTTCAACATACGATACTTATATCAAGGCTTTCCGTTGGGCTTCTGACCGAATACCAAACACTGAAGGTGGTATGGTTGCTTTTATCAGCAATGGTTCATGGCTTGACAGTAAAGCACAAGACGGTTTCCGCAGATGTATAGAAAATGAATTTTCTTCTATCTATGTGCTTAATCTACGTGGGAATCAACGTACATCCGGAGAATTGTCTCGCAGAGAAGGAGGTAAAATATTTGGCAGTGGTTCACGTACACCTATTGCCATTACATTTTTGGTTAAAAATCCTGCTAAGACCAATAAAAAGGCCAAAATTTATTATCACGATATTGGTGATTATCATAGCCGTGAACAGAAATTGAAAATGGTTAATGATTTTCGTTCTATTTTATCATCAAGATTGGAATTACAAACCATTGTTCCAAATAAAAAGGCAGATTGGATAAATCAGCGTGACGGATTGTTTGATAATTTTATACCGTTATCTGATGTGTCTAATAAGAAAAATACAAATACAATTTTCAATAATTGTTCAAGTCGAGGTGTGGCAACAGCACGTGATAGTTGGTGTTATAACAACAATTACAAATCATTATCTGAAAACATTAATTCAGCTATAGCTTTTTATAATAGACAGGTTGATTTGTTTCATAATTCAAAAATGAAAAAACCTTCTGTTTCTATAACAGATGTTGTAGATTTTGATCCGACAAAATTTTCTTGGGATAGAGCCCAAAAGGAATCAGACTTACCCCGATGTAGAAAATATTCATTTAAAGAGGATTCCATTATGGAATCTTTTTACAGACCTTTCTTTAAACAATATGGCTATTTTGATAGGCAATTGAATAATTGTGTTTACAAAATGCCTATACTTTTTCCTAATAAAGACTTATCAAATATTTTAATATGTGTGAGTGGTCCAGGTGTTACCAAAGATTTTAGTTGTCTAATCACTAATTATGTAACAGATCTTGAATTGATTGGCAAAAGTCTCTGTTTCCCCTTGTACTATTATGTAGAAGATAAGAATCGGAAAAAGCAACAAGATTTATTTGATAATTCATCTCAAAACAATTTTATAAGGCGTGATGGAATTTCAGACTGGATATTAAAGGAAGTGAGAAACCGTTACCATGTTGATAGGCAGAGAGTTATAGACAAAGAAATGATATTCTATTATGTTTATGGGATTCTTCATTCTCCAAAATACAGAGAGAGGTTTGCTAACGATTTAAGAAGGTCATTGCCAAGAATACCTATTGTTGAGAAATCAAAGGACTTTATAGCGTTCTCTGACTATGGCAAGAAATTGGCTGCGCTGCACCTTAATTATGAGGATGTTCCCAAATATGATGGCGTTACTGTTGAGGGTCTTGATACTGCTCCGCAAGGAGATAGCGAGGAGGTTTATAACTATTTCCGTATTCTGGATAAAATGAGGTTCAAGAGTAAGGAAGACAAGTCAACTATCATCTATAACGGCAATATCAGGATTACGAATATTCCTGCAAAGGCATACGAATATGTTGTGAATGGCAAGTCAGCCATTGAGTGGATTGTGGAGCGTTATTGTGTGTCGGTTGACAAGCGGTCAGGGATTAAGAACGACTGCAACGACTGGGCGAGGGAGCATGGCAAGCCACGATATGTTCTTGACCTGCTACTGTCTGTGATCAACGTCTCTGTGCAGACAGTTGACATTGTAGCGAAACTGCCTAATTTGGATTTGGAGTTGTAAGAGATTATTCATCGTTCTCAGATAGAGAATCATATAATTTTCCTCAGCCGCCTCCACAGCCTTCATATAATGATGATATATCAATTTAAAGCGGAAAAGGTGTTTCGCAAAAGAAAAAATGCTTCGTAAAAGGAAAAGAAAAAAGTGAAGAATGTGGTTACATATCTTCCATGGTAAAAAGGAGGGATTAAATTTCAAATTCTGACAATATCTTTGCTTTTATGTGTTCCAACTTTTCCATGAACAGTTTGTTGTCATAGTTGCGGGCATTGTGCTTGACTTGGGCAACGAGTGCAGATTTGCCGTCTGCCCGGATACCCACAATGTCTATCTCATTAGCTTCTTTCCCTGCTTTGCGCTCCCACCATGAGCCCAATTCACGGAAACCGCCCTTCTCCACCAGTTTCTGACGGAAATACTTTTCAAGCGTCAGACCAGAATAAGTGGGAAAATCATGCATTACAATATCAAGCAGATCAGCGTAATTGTCAAGTTCAATCATAGGACGGTTACGCTCGATAAAACGGAACCAGAACTGCTGGAAATTGTCGCATATACGGAAACGTACCGTGTTCTTGCTGCCAGACTTGGACATGACATGGTAGGACTTTGTTATGATATCATACGTGTTCTCCAACCGCTTTATTTGCAACTACGGTTGATTCAACCACGGTTGCAAGGATGATAATTCCTCTTTGATTATGCAAGTGGAACTTGCACACATTATAAAGAAAAAGGGGAAAATTTTTGATTATAATGATAAAAAGGTTTAAATTTGCAGTGAATGAAAAAATCAATGATTTTTAAAATAAATGGAAGTAAGATTAGGAAACAATCAAGGCTACAAAATCAACTACATAGATAAATGGAACAAGAATTTGAACTCATAGCCAAGACGTTTATGGGCTTAGAGGGTGTCTTGGCACAAGAGCTGACACAAATAGGTGCAAACAACATACAGATAGGGCGGCGTATGGTGTCGTTCACCGGGAATAAAGAGATGATGTACAAGGCCAATTTCCAGTTGCACACGGCGATAAGGATATTGAAGCCGATAAAGCATTTCAAGGCAAACTCAGCAGATGAGGTTTACGAGCAAGTGAAAAGCATAGACTGGAGCAAATACATAGATATTAAAGAAAGTTTTGCTGTCGACTCAGTGGTGTTCTCCGACGAGTTCAGACACTCGAAATTCGTGTCGTACAAGGTGAAAGATGCGATTGTCGATCAGTTCAGGGAGAAAACAGGTCAGAGGCCGAACATATCGGTTACCAATCCAGATATCAGGCTGAACATGCACATAGCCGACTATCAGTGCACGTTATCGTTAGACTCCAGTGGCGAGAGCCTGCACCGCAGGGGTTACAGGCAAGAATCAGTGGAAGCCCCATTGAATGAGGTATTGGCAGCCGGTATGATACTGATGACAGGCTGGAAGGGCGACACCGATTTCATTGATCCGATGTGCGGCTCTGGCACGCTGTTAATAGAGGCTGCATTGATAGCCAGGAACATAGCACCTGGCGTGTTTAGAAAAAAATATGCTTTTGAGAAGTGGCATGACTTTGACGAAGAAATGTTTGACAGGATATACAACGACGATTCACAGGAAAGGGAGTTCACGCACCATATCTACGGATATGATATCGATTATTCGTGCGTGTCAAAAGCAAATCTGAATGTGAAGGCAGCAGGAATGACGAAAGACATCACGGTGTCGCAAGGCGATTTCAAGGACTTCAAGCAGCCGAAGGAAAAGTCGATATTGATAACCAATCCCCCATACGGGGAGCGCATATCCACTCCCGACCTGTTAGGGACTTACAAGATGATAGGCGAGACGCTGAAGCACCAGTTCAAGGACAACGAGGCATGGGTGCTCAGTTACCGTCAGGAATGTTTCGACCAGATAGGCTTGAAGCCATCGATAAAGATACCACTCTACAACGGATCGTTGGAATGCGAGTTGCGCAAGTACCAGATTTTCGAGGGACGTTTGAAGGACTTCCGTGGCGAGGGCAATATATTAAAGACCGATGAGGAAAAGCGCGCCATGGCGGAGAAGCATCGTTTCAAGAAAAACCGTGGCGAGTTCAAGAAGCGCATGAATGAGGAAGAGGAAAACGAGGCAGGCGATATCCGCACGTTCAAGTTCCATAGTATCTCGTTCAAACAAGACAGAGACAATGACAGGGAAGGGCGCAGACGCGACCGGGACGACCGCAGAGGCTTTGGGAACCGTAATGACGACCGCCGTGGAGGAGGCAGAGGAGACGGCAAGCGATATAGCGGGAACAAGGACTATTCAA
>JAJPZD010000135.1:3686-7565 GCA_021204605.1 Prevotella sp. | reverse complement strand
AGGCGTTCTACAACAGCGTGAAGAAAGGTCTTAACGGTGAGGACTTTGACATCTGTTGTGAGATGAAATACGACGGACTGTCTATCTCCCTCACATACGTTGACGGAAAACTCGTGCGGGGCGTTACACGTGGAGATGGCGTGCACGGTGATGACGTTACGGCAAACGTAAAGACAATACGCACAATACCGTTGGTTCTCAACGGTAACGACTACCCACAGGAATTTGAGATACGGGGAGAAATACTAATGCCCTGGAAAGTGTTCGAAAGGCTCAACGCTCAACGAGAGGCTGCCGAAGAACCGCTTTTCGCCAACCCGCGCAATGCGGCAAGTGGCACGCTGAAAAGTCTCAACCCGGCTCTCGTGGCGGAGAGGCAATTAGATTCCTACCTCTATTACCTGCTCGGCGACAACCTGCCCTGCGATGGCCATTACGAAAACCTCGATAGGGCCCGCAACTGGGGCTTCAAAATCAGTCAGGGGATGCGCAAGGTGAAAACCTTGCAGGAGATTTATGACTTTATAAACTACTGGGATACGGAGCGCAAAAACCTGCCGGTTGCCACCGACGGAATAGTTCTCAAGGTCAATTCCCTCCGACAGCAACGCTCTTTGGGCTACACAGCAAAGAGCCCCCGCTGGGCAATCGCATATAAATTCAAAGCGGAGCGTGCCTGCACTCGCCTCAACGAGGTAACTTTCCAAGTGGGGCGCACAGGGGCGGTAACGCCGGTTGCCAACATGGAGCCTGTGCAGCTCGCCGGCACTACGGTGAAGCGTGCCACTCTCAACAACGAGGATTTCATCCGCTCTCTCGACCTCCACATCGGCGATTTCGTGTATGTTGAGAAAGGCGGCGAGATTATCCCGAAAATTGTGGGCGTTGACTTGGAGCAGCGTCCTATTATGTCGCAACCCGTAACATTCATCAAGCACTGCCCGGAATGTGGAGAGCCATTAGTACGTTACGAGGGAGAGGCGGCATACTACTGTCCTAACGATACCGGTTGTCCACCGCAGATAAAGGGGCGCATTGAGCATTTCATCTCCCGTAAGGCGATGAACATCGACAGCTTAGGACCAGAGACGATAGATGACTACTACCGTCACGGACTGATCCACAACATTGCCGACCTTTACACCATCGACGTGCAGCAGATAAACGGCGACGGCAACCGACAGAAGTCTGCCATGAAAATCATCAACGGCATCGAGGCCTCTAAACAGGTGCCTTTCGAACGCGTGGTTTTCGCCTTGGGTATCCGTTTCGTGGGTGAGATCTCGGCAAAACTCCTCGCCCGCCATTTCAAAAACATAGATGCTCTCGCCAATGCATCGCTTGAGGAGTTGCAAGAGGTGGAGGGCATCGGTGAGATAATAGCCAAAAGTGTGATTACTTATTTCCACACCCCTGCAAATCAGGAGATAGTGGAACGTCTCAGAAACTACGGTCTGCAGATGTCTCTTAGCGAGCAGCAACTCCAGGGGGCTACCGACATACTCGCCGGCAAGAGTATCGTAATCAGTGGCGTGTTCTCCCACCACAGCCGTGATGAATACAAGGAGATCATCGAGCGCAACGGCGGCAAAAACGTAGGCAGCATCTCCAGCAAAACTTCATTCATCCTCGCAGGAGAGAACATGGGTCCATCAAAACTCCTCAAAGCCCAGAAACTCGGAATAAAGATTATGAGCGAAGAAGAATTCCTGGAAATGTTAGACACCCACCCAATGTAGGGACAGAATTTATTGTCCGCTGTAGGGCCCGTCGCTAATGTAGGGACATAACTTGTTATGTCCGCCCATCGCAACGTGCCGTATATTCGCATAAATGACAAATATCTAACCCCCTCGAATTCGAGGGGGTTAAAAAAGGATGGTTGCATCCAATGTAGGGACTTAATTTATTAAGTCCGCTTGTCCTGAAAGGACAAATGTAAACACAAGCTGATTTGCGATATGCTGAATGTTTTCGTTTACTAATTAAAAATAAATAACAATGAAAATGAAAGTGGTTGTTTCACAAGAGATTGAGACGGTATGTCCCGGTTTTGTGGGTGCTGTGGTGGAGGCGGATGTCCTCAACAGCAAGTACAACGCCGAACTGTGGGCAGAGATTGACGAATGGGGCAGGAAATACAGACAATCATACACCACAGAGACGATAAAGCTCATTCCCGGCATTGAGGCTACACGCCGCGTTTACCGCGCTTGCGGCAAAGACCCAAGCAGGTATCGCCCCGCTTCGGAGGCGTTAATCCGCAGGATGATACAGGGAAAGAGTCTTTACCAAATAGACACCCTCGTGGACCTCATCAACCTCGCAAGTATCGCCTACGGCTACAGCATCGGTGGCTTCGATGCAGACAAATTTCATGGTGATACACTCACACTCGGTGTAGGCCGTGAGGGTGAGCCTTACGAGGGTATCGGCAGGGGCATGCTAAACATTGCCGGCCTCCCCGTTTACCGTGATGCCCTCGGCGGTGTCGGCACTCCCACAAGCGACAACGAGCGCACGAAGATTGAACTCTCCACACGCCACCTCCTTGTCCTCGTGAACGGCTACGACGGCAACGAGAGCAACGTCAGGGCAAACGCGGAATATATCATCAAACTTGCTGAAAAATATGCCGAAGGAAAAAACGCTGCATACGCATTATATCGGTAATAAGCGAAGATATTAATATTTTTCTGTATATTTGCACACTAATTTAAATACGTAAGACAAAATAACAAAATGCACAAGGCAGGCTTCGTAAACATCGTGGGCAATCCCAACGTGGGGAAATCAACGCTGATGAACCGTCTCGTCGGCGAGCGTATCAGTATCGCCACATTCAAGGCACAGACAACGCGTCACCGCATCATGGGCATCGTGAATACCGATGATATGCAGATTGTGTTCTCTGATACCCCTGGTGTGCTCAAGCCCAACTATATGCTGCAGGAGTCGATGCTCGCCTTCTCGGAGTCTGCTCTTCAGGATGCCGACATTCTGCTGTATGTTACCGATGTGGTGGAAAACCCTGAAAAAAACGCTGACTTCCTTGAGAAAGTAGGGAAAATGACTATCCCTATCATCTTGCTTATCAACAAGATAGACGAGAGCGACGAGAAAAAAGTGGCTGAACTCGTGGAACTGTGGCACCGCCTGTTGCCAAAGGCGGAGATACTGCCTATTTCGGCTTTGAACAAGTTCGGCACGGATGTACTGCTCAAACGCATAAAAGAACTGCTGCCCGACTCGCCACCATTCTTCGACAAAGACCAGCTTACCGACAAACCGGCTCGCTTCTTCGTGAGCGAGATAATCCGTGAGAAAATCCTTCTGTATTATGACAAGGAAATACCTTATTCCGTTGAGGTGAGCGTGGAGGCGTTCAAGGAAGACAACAAGCACATTCATATCAATGCGGTGATTTACGTGGAACGTGAGTCGCAAAAGGGCATCGTAATAGGACATAACGGTGTCGCCCTGAAAAAAATAGGTACACAGGCGAGAAAGTCGCTCGAACGCTTCTTCGGCAAGAGCATTTTCCTCGAACTCTTCGTGAAAGTCGATAAAGACTGGCGCAGCTCGAAAAGAGAACTCGAAAACTTCGGCTACGGCCCGGCGAACGGAAATTAAAATTCCTCAAGCCACCGTAGGGACATAATTTATTATGTCCGCACGCCATAACATTACAGTCTCCGTAGGGATACAATTTATTGTGTCCGCCCATTGCAACAGGGTATATATTTGCAATATTTTCTAAATGTAATTCGTTCTTTCTGAACGAGCGGACATAATGAATTATGTCCCTACATTGGATGAACGCAGATGAAAACATTGGATGAACGCAGATGAAAACATTGGATGAACGCAGATGAAAAC
>JAJPZD010000135.1:0-3586 GCA_021204605.1 Prevotella sp. | reverse complement strand
AGGGACATAATTCATTATGTCCGCCCACCGCAACAGGGTGTATTACCCACCGTAGTCCGCACCGGCAATAATGATGTTGGCGGTAATGTAGGGACACAATTTATTGTGTCCGCCCATTGCAACAGGGTCATTTGATCATAATGATACCCACCGTAGGGACATAATTCATTATGTCCGCCCACCGCAACAGGGTGTATTACCCACCGTAGTCCGCACCGGCAATAATGATGTTGGCGGTAATGTAGGGACACAATTTATTGTGTCCGCCCATTGCAACAGGGTCATTTGATCATAATGATACCCACCGTAGGGACATAATTTATTATGTCCGCACGCCAGGGATAAGAAAATTGAAAATAATAAATATGGCAAATTTAGTAGCAATAGTGGGGAGACCCAATGTGGGGAAATCCACCCTTTTCAACCGACTGACAAAGACGCGCCAGGCCATTGTGAGCGACACGGCGGGAACAACCCGTGACCGCCAATACGGAAAATGCGACTGGAACGGCAGGGAGTTTTCCGTTGTCGATACCGGCGGCTGGGTGGTGAACTCTGACGATATTTTTGAGGAGGAGATACGCAAGCAGGTTATCATCGCCACTGAGGAGGCTGATGTTGTGCTGTTCATGGTTGACGTGCAGACAGGAGTAACCGATTTGGACGAGGATGTCGCCCAAATCCTGCGCCGCACGAAACTGCCTGTTGTGTTAGTGGTCAACAAGGTTGACAACAACAACCAGCATTTTATGGCAGCTGAGTTCTACAAGTTAGGTCTTGGAGACCCCATTTGTATCAGTTCCGTTTCCGGGAGCGGCACCGGCGACCTGCTTGACATCGTGGTGTCAAAACTCAAAAGCGAGAGCAACGAGTTGCTTGAGGATGGCATACCTCGTTTCGCCGTTGT
Source organism: Prevotella sp. (assembly GCA_021204605.1). Lineage (GTDB taxonomy): Bacteria > Bacteroidota > Bacteroidia > Bacteroidales > Bacteroidaceae > Prevotella. Next base: position 2,679 of record JAJPZD010000135.1, on the reverse strand, counting down.
CGGCCGCCCGAATGTCGGGAAGAGCAGTCTTATAAACGCCTTCATCGGCGAGAACCGCAATATCGTGACAGAAATAGCGGGAACGACAAGAGACAGCATCTATACCCGTTACGACAAGTTCGGTTTCGACTTTTACTTAGTTGACACCGCCGGCATACGTCGTAAGAACAAAGTTTCAGAGGACTTGGAGTTTTACAGCGTGATGCGCTCTATCCGTGCGATAGAGAACTCAGATGTGTGCATCCTCATGCTCGATGCCACACGAGGCATCGAGGCACAGGACATTAACATATTCCAAATTATACAGAAGAACAACAAGTCGCTCGTCGTGGTGGTCAACAAGTGGGACTTGGTGGATGACAAGAGTCCTGATGTGATAAAGACATTCGAGGAGGCCATTCGCAACCGCATGGCACCGTTCACCGACTTCCCTATCATTTTCGCCTCCGCTCTCACAAAACAGCGTATCTTCAAGGTACTTGAAACGGCAAAGGAGGTTTATCTCAACCGCAAGATGAAGATCGGCACAACAAAGCTCAACGAGGTGCTGCTGCCGCTCATAGAGGCTTACCCACCTCCATCTATCAAGGGTAAATACATCAAGATAAAATACTGCTCGCAGTTGCCGAACACGCAAATCCCTTCTTTCGTGTTCTATGCCAACCTGCCGCAGTATATCAAGGAAACTTACAGACGGTTCTTGGAGAACAAAATCCGTGAGAACTGGACGCTCACTGGCTGTCCAATAAACATTTTCATCAGACATAAATGAGAAATCTGGTGCTCATAATATGCCTTGGCTTTCTTCCGCTTCTGTTCTCATGCCACAAAGAGGAAAAGCCCGACATTGCGGCGGCAATAGCGGCAAAGGAGTATTACGACATTCTCCTAAACGGCAACAGCGAACAGTTTGTCAGGGGTATGTACCTGCCCGACACCATTCCCGTCAGTTATCGTGAACAACTTGTGGCGAATGTCAAAATGTTCGTGGAAAATATGAAAAACGAGCACGGCGGCATCTATGAAATACGTGTCGTGAACTGCATAAACGAGAATATAAAAAACGCAAAAGGGGAAACCATCGGAAGAAAGGCTACCGCCTTCCTCGTTATGTGCTTCGGCGACAGCCTCAACGAGGAAGTCGCCGTCCCTATGGTGGAGCGCAACGGGCAATGGTTCATGAAATAAACCCACACCCAATGTAGGGACATAATTTATTATGTCCGCCCATCGCAACCGGGCATTTGATCATATTGGATAAACGTGGATAAAAATGAAAATAAAAATAACTTTATTATTCGTATTTTTCTGCTTGCAAATTTGTCCGACTATGGCACAGAACCATAAGCAGATTTCAGATAAATACGACCTTGTAATATCCGGTACGGTATGCGACCGTGAGAGCGGAAAGAAATTGGAGAATGTCACGGTGCAGCTTATGGGAACATCTATCTGCACCGTAACGAATGTTGACGGCTATTATTCCCTGAAAATCCCGAAACGCTCGTCAGCTACAAAATTGGAAATGTCGCATATCGGATATGCCAACGCTCACTATACGGCAAAAGAGAAGCCTGAATCAGGAAAACTCACTGCCAATATCTGGATGACACCCAACTCTAAGCAGTTGAACGAGGTGGTGGTCTATGGCGACCCTCGCAATATCGTGAAAGAAGCTCTGTACAAGATACCAGACAACTATCCCCTGTCGGATAATATGCTAAGCAGTTTTTATCGTGAGACTATCCAAAAGGGGCACCGCTATATCGGCATTTCTGAGGCCATAACCGATGTTTACAAGACATCATACAAAAAGCGGTATGTTGACAACGACAAGGTGCAGCTTGTCAAGGCTCGACGGCTGCTCAGTCAGAAGGAGAGCGACACGTTAGCCGTGAAAGTGATGGGCGGGCCTTTGCTGTCTGTCAATATGGATATAGTGAAAAACGCCGATGCCCTGTTTGACATGAGAGACTTGGATTATTATGAGTTCACGCAGGAAACGCCGGCAATGATAGACAACCGCATACAGTATGTAATCTGTTTCAAGCCCCGTGTGCACCTCAGCTACCCCCTGTTGATTGGTAAGGTGTATATCGACTGTGAGCGGCTGTCGTTCACCCGTGCAGAATTCTCCCTCGATCTCTCTGACCGTGATAAAGCAATCGCCGCCATATTGCACAAAAAGCCGGCAGGCCTGCGCTTCCGTCCGCAGGAAGTGAGTTTTCTTGTTACCTACCGTCAACAGGGCGACAAGACGATATTGAATTACATCTGCAATGTGATGCGCTTCAAGTGCGACTGGAAAAAGCGGCTGTTCTCATCATCCTATACGGCACGCTCTGAGATGGTTGTCGTGGAACAGGAGGAAAATCCTGAGCACGTCATAAACCGCATGGATGCCTTCAAACCTGACGATGTTTTCTATGATATGGTAAAGGAATACTGGAACGAGGATTATTGGAAAGATTACAATATCATTGAACCGACAGAATCATTGGAAAAGGCTGTACTGAAACTGAAGAAAAATTGAAAATGCACCTTTGCTTGCATGATATTCGTTTCTCCGAAACGAACGGACTTAATAAATTAAAGTCCCTACATTGGGTATGGCATTGAAAATGAATGACAAAAAATCCAATGGCGAATGTCATTGGATTTTTTAGTTTAGAATATTTA
>JAJPZD010000131.1 GCA_021204605.1 Prevotella sp. | reverse complement strand
AGAGTTTGCGTCTGTTCATGCGGCGCAGGCATTTACTTGTCGGCAAGCGGTGCTCGTTGGAAAATTTCGGCATAATAGAGTTTAAGGATGCAGAAGACGACATGCACCCGAATGAAACGAAACGCATATATGTACATCCTTTGTATTGTCTTGAAAGCCTGTGAAAAAGTATATGCAAAAAATCTTCTATATGCAAATAATAATGTCGGTTTGTTGAAAAAAGCGAGATTATGGCGTACAAAGTGAAAAATATGATTTAACTTTGCAGCGTGAATTGCATTAGACTTTTTTTTATTGTTTTTGTCGCTTGCATGACCTCATTTTTTCCTAATGTGGTATATGCGGATAATAATGCCGTAGCAGAAGAAAACGATACCGTTAAAAGTCTTGATACTGATTCTATCGAGATAAGTCTGCTTACTTGCTCCCCAGGCAAGGAGGTGTACAGCCATTATGGGCACACTGCGATAAGATACGCCAATTACACGAAGAATATCGACATTGCCGTGAATTATGGGATGTTCGACTTCAATAAGCCATTCTTCATATTGAGGTTTATTTTCGGACTTACCGATTATGAGATGGGCATTTGCTCCTTTGATTTTTTCTGTGAGCAATACAAAGATTGGAACAGGGATATATTGCAGCAGAAACTGAACCTGACGCAGGAGGAGAAATATGCCATCATTGCTGCATTAGAGAAAAACTACCTTCCACAGAATAGGGTATATCGTTACAACTATTTCTATGACAACTGCACTACACGTGCACGCGATATTCTTTTAAATAATATAAACGGTACTGTGGAATACCAAAACAAGCAAGACGAGTATCCCTCCTACAGAAAATTGGTTCACCAATTGAATGAGGATTATCCCTGGGCACGGTTTGGAAATGATCTCCTTCTGGGTGTCAGGGCCGATATGACTACTGATTTACAACAGCAACAGTTCCTCCCTGATAATCTTATGAATGATTTCCATGAGGCGGTTATACGAGATAATGACGGTACTATCCGGCCTCTGATAATCGAGGAGACAAAGATTGTGGAATCAGGGCCACAGATAATAGAAAGAGAGTTTCCTTTGCGCCCACGAACATGTGCCTGGATTTTATTTGTTTTGATAGTCTGTGTTACATTGGTGGAGGTTCTGATAAAAAAGAATTTTTGGCCATTTGATACATTGTTGTTGATTGCAGATGGTTTAGTAGGGATAATAATCTTCCTGATGCTGTTCTCCGAGCACCCCACGACAAGTACTAATCTGCAGTTGTTGCTGTTCAATCCTCTCCCACTGATTTTCGTTTATAGAGTGACACGGAATGTGATAAGGAAGAAACACGACAAATTCTGGTTTTTTGCCGCTTGTGTGCTGATACTCTTCCTCATAGGAGGAATATTCCAGGATTATGCCGAAGGGACTTGTATTTTGGCATTATCTTTGCTGTTAAGATGTATATCGAAATTTATCCGTCTAAATAAGAGATGATTAGAAAATATATCACTGCTACGTTTTTAGCGTTGGCATCTGGAAATGCGATCTACTCACAAGTAATTATGCCAAAGCCACGACTTGTGATTAACATTGCGATAGACCAGCTTCGTAGCGATTATATCGAGGCGATCTCACCACGCTATGGCGAGAACGGTTTCAAGAAACTCTACAAGATGGGCGTTGTATATACTGACGCACATTACTCGTTTTCTCCAATAGACCGTGCTTCGGCAATTACTGCTATTGCCACCGGTACATCGCCCTACAACAACAGTATAACTGGTTTCCAATGGCTCGACAAAAGTACTCTGATACCTGTTTGTTGCATTGATGACAAAAGTTGTGAGGGCGTATTTACCAACGAGTGCTCCTCACCAAATAATATCGCTACCAGTACTATAAACGACGAGCTTAAGGTAACATCCGATGGCAAGGCGATAGTTTACAGCATCGCCACACAGAGGGATGCCGCGATATTGGCAGGAGGCCATGCCGCAGACGGCGCTATCTGGTATAACGAGGGCAACAAGTGCTGGTGCTCATCAAAATATTACTTCAAGAAGGCACCTAACTGGCTTGAAACGTACAACTTGTTGAATGTCAAGGAATTTAGCAACAACGATGCCAACTCCAACATCACCAGCATAGCCTTGCAGTGCGTTAATGCCAACAATATGGGAATGGATGACATACCCGACATGCTGTCACTGACATACGATGCAACTATAACTTACGACAACGACAAGGACAGTCAGTCGCAGATTGTCAACACTTACGTACAACTTGACAAGGAGCTCGACAGGCTCACCACTGCCATAGAGCAGAAAGTGGGCAAGGGCAACGTACTTTTCGTAATCACCAGTACGGGGTACAGTAACTTGAAAGAGTATGATTATGCCAAATTCAACGTGCCAAGCAAGACCCTTTACATAAACCGTACTGCCAACCTGCTCAATATGTACCTCGGTGCTATTTATGGCATGGACAAATACGTGGAGAGCTGTTTCTATAATCAGATATTCCTGAATATTCCACAGATCGACCAGAAAAAATTGAGCTTGAGCGAAATACTCACCCGTGCACAGACTTTCCTTATCCAAATCGCAGGCGTAAAAAATGTTTATACCAGCAAAGACTTGTTGATATTATTGGATAATGGAAGCTCAACACTTCGCAACTGGTATAATGCCGATAGGTGCGGGGACCTGATATTGGAGGTAACACCAGGCTGGAAGTTACTTAATGAGGATAATTTACAACAATATACCTCAAGGGAAACTTTAACGACATTCCCGATAATTTTTTATGGCGGCGGAATAATCGGAAAATCAATCAACACACCTGTCACAACCGACAGGATAGCCCCTACAATAGCAAAGGCCATCAGAATCAGAGCTCCAAACGGTTGCTCCAAATCACCTCTTGACTATTGAGTAAAGAGTGTAGCACTCCAATTTATTGAGGGCGGAGTGAAGTGCGGATGCGGCAATGCCGAATGTATTCAAGTCATTTAAGCGTACTTTGTGTGCAGATACGAATAATTTTCGTAATTTTGCAGAATTATTCATAAATTAAAAAGAAAACAGAACAAAATATGGGTTTCAATAGTTTTTTAAAGTCGATGTTCGGAGACAAGTCATCCCGTGATATGAAACTTATTCAGCCTATCGTGGAAAAGGTCAAGAAAGCATACCCGGAGATAGAGGCTCTTGACAACGATGCTCTCCGTGCCCGCACCAATGAGATTAAAAAATACGTGCAGGACTCGGCTAAGGTGCAAAAAGCGCAGATTGAGCAATTAAAGGCAACGATTGAGGATACGCCTATTGATGAACGCGAGGGCATATTCAACCAGATAGATAAACTCGACAAGGAAGTTCTTGATATTTACGAGAAAGCCCTTGACGAGGTTCTGCCAGTGGCTTTCAGTATCGTAAAGGAGACAGCACGCAGGTTCAAGGAAAACGAGGAGGTTGTCGTTACGGCAACTGACTTTGACCGCGAGCTTGCCATTAAACGCGACTTCGTGAGGATTGATGGCGATAAGGCGATTTTCAGCAATCACTGGATGGCAGGCGGCAATGAGACGTTGTGGGACATGGTCCACTACGATGTGCAGCTCTTCGGAGGTGCTGTGTTGCATCAAGGAAAAATTGCAGAGATGGCTACCGGTGAGGGAAAGACCCTCGTGGCTACCTTGCCTGTTTTTCTAAATGCTTTGACAGGCAATGGCGTGCATGTGGTGACTGTGAACGATTACCTTGCAAAGCGTGACTCCGAGTGGATGGGACCGCTCTACGAGTTCAACGGCTTATCTGTTGACTGTATCGACAAGCACAGGCCTAACACCCTTGACAGGAGAAACGCTTATCAGGCAGATATCACTTTCGGAACGAACAATGAATTCGGTTTCGACTACCTACGCGACAATATGGCAATATCACCAGCTGACTTAGTGCAAAGGCGGCACAACTACGCCATTGTCGATGAGGTCGACTCCGTGCTCATTGATGATGCTCGCACGCCTTTGATTATCTCCGGTCCCGTGCCCAATGGTGATGACCAGATGTTTGAGGAATACCAGCCTTTGGTCGAGAAGTTGGTTGATGTGCAGAAACGCCTTGCCACACAGTATTTGGCTGATGCAAGACAGAAAATCAATACGGCAAGCGAGAAGAACGACCAGAAGATGATGGATGAGGGCTTCCTTAGCCTGTATCGCTCCCACAAGGCTCTGCCTAAGAACAAGCCTCTTATCAAGTTCCTCTCAGAGGAGGGTATAAAGGCAGGAATGCTCAAGACAGAGGAGTATTATATGGAGAACAACAACCGACGTATGCCAGAGGCGGTAGAACCACTGTATTTTGTCGTTGACGAGAAAATCAACTCTGTTGACCTTACAGACAAAGGTACGGAGTGGCTTGCCAAGCAGGTGAACAATAAGGATCTTTTCGTGTTGCCCGACATCACCACACAACTGTCAGAGTTGGAAAACGAAAAAGGACTTGACGAGCAGCAGAAATTGGATAGAAAAGATGAGCTGTTCAACCACTATGCCGTGCAGAGCGAACGCGTGCATACCCTGCAGCAGCTCCTGAAGGCTTATACCATGTTCAACCGTGATGATGAGTATGTGGTCATCGATGGCGAGGTGAAGATTGTCGATGAGCAAACGGGCCGTATCATGGAGGGCAGACAGTGGAGTGACGGTCTGCACCAGGCTATCGAGGCAAAGGAGCACGTGAAGGTGAAGGAGGCTACACAGACATTCGCCACTATCACGTTACAGAACTATTTCCGTATGTATCATAAGTTGGCGGGTATGACAGGTACGGCAATCACCGAGGCCGGCGAACTGTGGGACATCTACAAACTTGATGTTGTGGAGATACCTACCAACAAACCTGTTATACGTAACGATATGGACGACCGTGTTTACAAGACGGCACGTGAGAAATACAATGCCGTAATCGAGGAAATAGAAAATATGCGCAACTCCGGCAGACCATGCCTTGTGGGTACTACATCTGTTGAGATTTCTGAATTGCTCAGCAGGATGCTTAACCTCCGACATATTCCTCATAACGTGCTGAATGCTAAGTTGCACCAGCGTGAGGCCAACATCGTTGCCGAGGCGGGAAAGAGTTCCATGGGGACAGCAATCATACGCGACAAAGACGGCTCTACGCATACGGAGGAGCGCATGCTCGGCGCTGTTACTATAGCTACCAACATGGCGGGACGTGGTACGGATATAAAACTGACACCCGCCGTGAAAGAGGCAGGCGGCCTGGCGATTATCGGTACAGAAAGACATGAGAGCCGCCGTGTGGACCGACAGCTGCGCGGCCGTTCAGGCCGACAAGGTGATCCAGGAAGTTCTGTGTTCTATGTCAGTCTTGAGGACAAGCTGATGCGTCTGTTCGCCAGTGAGCGCATAGCAAAAGTCATGGACCGTCTCGGCTTCGAGGAGGGCGACAGGATAGAGGCTCCGATCATCACGAAGAATATCGAGCGTGCGCAGAAGAAAGTAGAGGAGAACAACTTCGGTATCCGTAAGCGACTGCTTGAATATGATGATGTGATGAACAAGCAGCGTACTGTGGTTTATGAAAAACGCCGCCACGCCCTCATGGGTGAGAGAATCGGCATGGATATCACCAACATCATCTGGGACCGCGTGGTACGTATCATCGAAAAAAACGATTATGAGGGTTGCCGTGATGAGTTTATGACCATCCTTGCCATGGAATGTCCGTTCACTGAAAACGAATTTCTCAACGACAACCACGAGAACCTCGCTGAGAAGGCTTTCCAGATTGCTATGGAGGACTTCAAACGCAGGACCGACCGCATACAGGCAGTTGGATATCCTGTTATCAAGGATGTCTTTGAGAAACAGGGTGACAGATACGAGCGTGTGATGGTGCCCATAACCGATGGCAAGCGGGTTTACAACATTCCGTGCAACCTCAAAGAGGCATACGAGACGGAGTGCAAGAGTGTGGTCAAGCAATTTGAGAAAACTATACTTCTCCATATCATAGACGACTGCTGGAAAGAAAACCTTCGTGCTCTCGATGAGCTGAAACATAGTGTGCAAAACGCATCTTACGAACAGAAAGACCCCCTTGTGATTTTCAAACTTGAGAGCGTGAAACTGTTTGATGATATGGTGGATTCAATGAACAATCGTATCGTGAGCATCCTTATGAGAGGCCAGATACCTGAAATGCAACAGCAGAACGTGCAGGAGGCCGCTCCCGAAAAGAGAAGCCAGAGATACACCGAGCAGAAAGACGACCTCACCGACCCGGCTCAAAAGGCGGCGGCAAGCAGAGATACACGTGAGAATGCAGCACCGCAACGCCAGATGCCTATCAAGAAGGAAAAGATGCCTGGGCGCAACGACCCTTGTCCTTGTGGCAGCGGCAAGAAATTCAAAAACTGTCACGGAAGGGGACTGGTGTAAAAGCCACGCGTGGCTTTTACAAATTAAGAATTAAGAGTTAAGAATTAAGAATTCGTTCTTGCTTGAGTCCTATCGTGAATTTTTGCTTGAATTTTGTTTTTTCAAAACGATTAAAAATTGTCCTTTTGAGGAATGGATATATGTTTTCACGGTTTAAAGAAAAACTTTGGGAATACCACGGCGGTTGACATTGAGGATTTCAATGTCAACCGTGGTTGTGTTCTCGGTTTGGTTGGCAACAATGGGGCAGGGAAGACCTCTCTGTTCCGTCTTATGCTTGACCTTATTAAGGCGGATAACGGTAATGTTGTCATTTCCATCGATACGACTGATGATTTGAAGATTCATAAAGCCAATGCTGTTTCGAATGATAGTGCTGTTTTTGAAATAGACACTGCGAAATCTGAAGAATGGAAAACATTCACAGGTGCTTACATTGATGATGGCTTTTTGATTGACTTCCTCACACCCGAAGAATATTTCCAGTTTGTAGGCAAGGTTAATGGCTTGTCGGAAAAGGATACAAACTCCCGTTTGGACTGTTTCACCCAGTTTATGAACGGTGAGATTTTAGATACTAAAAAACTGATACGCAATTTTTCTGCCGGCAACAAGCAAAAAATAGGGATTATCTCTGCCATGCTCAGTCAACCTAAATTGTTGGTACTTGATGAGCCTTTCAATTTCTTAGACCCTACAAGTCAGAATTGCCTCAAACACATTCTTAAAGAATACAGCGCACAAGGCGACAAAATAATTATGCTCAGCAGTCATAACCTCACACACACAATCGATATTTCCAACCGTATAGCTCTCCTCGAAAAAGGAAAAATCATCAAGGACTTGCAGAATATTAATGGTAATGCCTCAAAAGAACTTGAGGATTACTTCAAAATTTAGCAACAATAAAGTAATGGTAAAAGCCATAAAACAAAAGAAAAACGCTGACCACATTAAGATCAGCGTTTTTCTTTTCACCAAAGTTGTAATCTGCTTTCTTCTGGCAAGAACATCTTGTCTGACGGTGTTACGTTGAAGGCATCATACCATGCGTCGATATGTGGAAGTGCTCCGTTCACGCGCCATCTGCCGAGTGCGTGCGGGTCGCTCTTAGTCCTGTTGCGTATTTCCTCGTC
>JAJPZD010000100.1 GCA_021204605.1 Prevotella sp. | reverse complement strand
CATGCCATAAAGGAGATAACAACGTTTATCGGTATGCTGTCAGACTACTATTTGAAAGACAAGGAGACCCCTTTGGAGTTTGAGTGACAGAAAAACAAATTAAAAAATAACGCTGATGAATATACTAATTACAGGTTGCAACGGACAGTTGGGCAGTGAGATGCGCTTGTTGGAAAACGAGCATCCGCAACACGAGTTTTTCAATACCGATGTTAAGGAACTTGACATTACCGACCAGGCGGCAATAGACGAGTTTGTGGATAACAACGCCATAGAGGGCATAGTGAATTGCGCGGCTTATACGGCAGTTGACAAGGCGGAGTCGAACAACCAGTTGTGTACCGCCCTCAACACAGAGGCTCCCGTTTACCTTGCGGCAGCCATGGCGAGGAGAGGCGGTTGGCTGGTACAGATCTCCACAGATTACGTGTTCAACGGCACGAAATACACACCATATATCGAGACCGACACGCCCTGTCCAGAAGGAGTGTATGGCAGTACGAAACTTGCCGGTGAGCTTGCCGTAAGTAAGTTCTGCAAGAGCACGATGATAATCCGCACGGCATGGTTGTATTCCTCTTTCGGTAACAATTTCGTGAAGACGATGATACGTCTTGGAAAGGAGAAAACGGAGTTGGGCGTTGTATTCGACCAGATTGGCACGCCGACGTACGCCCGTGATTTGGCACAGGCTATAATGACGGCAATAGAGAAAGGCGTCGTTCCGGGCGTATTTCATTTCTCCAACGAAGGGGTGTGCAGTTGGTATGACTTTACCAAAGCCATCCACCGTTTGGCGGGCATCACCACGTGTAAGGTGAAGCCGATACACACGAGCGAATATCCCACACCGGCAACACGACCGGCGTATAGCGTGCTTGACAAGACGAAGATAAAGACTACGTATGGCATAGAGATACCATATTGGGAGGACAGTCTTGCGGAGTGCATAAAACTATTGGAATGTTGAGGTCATCAGACTTCGGCATTGTTTTTTATAAATAGAATGAATGATGAACAACGAGATAGACAGGAGGCGGACATTTGCGATTATCTCGCACCCTGATGCCGGCAAGACGACACTTACGGAGAAATTCCTGCTCTTTGGCGGTCAGATACAGGTGGCCGGTGCGGTGAAGAACAACAAGATACGCAAGACGGCGACTTCCGACTGGATGGATATTGAGAAGCAGCGTGGCATCTCCGTGTCAACATCCGTTATGGAGTTCGACTATGAGGGTTATAAGGTGAATATCCTTGATACCCCTGGACACCAGGATTTTGCGGAAGATACCTACCGCACGCTGACGGCAGTGGATTCGGCTATCATCGTGGTGGATGGAGCGAAAGGTGTCGAGGCACAGACCCGTAAGTTGATGAATGTCTGCCGAATGCGCAACACCCCGGTGATTATCTTTATCAACAAGATGGACAGGGAGGGGCGCGACCCGTTTGACCTGCTCGATGAATTGGAAAAGGAACTTGAGATAAAGGTGCGCCCGTTGTCGTGGCCGATAAATCAAGGTGCTAAGTTCAAGGGAGTGTATAATATCTATGAGCAGAAACTTGACCTGTTCACACCCGACAAGCAGCGTGTTACCGAGAAGGTGGAGGTGGATATTGACAGCGATGAACTCGCGGAGCATATCGGGGAGACAGATGCCGATAAGTTGCGTGAGGACCTTGAACTTGTTGACGGTGTCTATCCAGAGTTCAGCGTGGATGACTACCGCAATGCAGACGTCGCACCGGTATTTTTCGGCAGTGCCTTGAACAATTTCGGAGTACAAGAGTTGCTCAACTGTTTTGTGGAGATCGCACCCAGTCCAAGACCTACAAAGGCGGAGGAGAGGATTGTTGACCCGGGAGAGCCGAAGTTCACGGGTTTTATCTTCAAGATAACGGCGAACATCGACCCGAACCACCGTTCCTGCATCGCTTTCTGCAAGATATGCAGCGGCAGGTTCGTGCGCAACTATCCCTATTATCATGTGCGTTTGGATAAGACGCTGCGCTTCTCCTCGCCCACACAGTTTATGGCACAGCGCAAGAGTACTATCGAGGAGGCATATCCCGGTGATATAATAGGCTTGCCAGACAATGGGATTTTCAAGATAGGAGACACGCTGACAGATGGCGAGAAACTGCATTTCCGTGGCTTGCCGTCGTTTTCCCCTGAGATGTTCAAATATATTGTGAACGATGACCCGATGAAGAGCAAGCAACTTGCCAAGGGTATCGACCAGTTGATGGACGAGGGTGTGGCACAGATGTTCATCAACCAGTTTAATGGCAGGAAACTAATAGGAACGGTAGGGCAGTTGCAATTCGAGGTTATCCAGTATCGTTTGGAGAATGAGTATAATGCCAAATGCCGCTGGGAACCGATACATTTATATAAGGCATGCTGGATAGAGTCGGACGATGGGGCAGAACTTGAGGCTTTCAAGAAACGCAAATATCAGTATATGGCAAAAGACAGGGAAGGGCGCGATGTGTTCCTCGCTGATTCAGGGTATGTGTTGGATATGGCACAACAGGACTTTAAACATATACGCTTTCACTTCACGAGTGAGTTCTGAATTCAGACCAATCTGTTGTTTTCGGGGAAAACCACTGTGGGGGTGAAGGTCTTGGCCTCCTCGAAGTCCATTTGGGCGTAAGAGATAATTATCAGTATGTCGCCGACAACGCATTTGCGTGCCGCGCCCCCGTTGAGGCAGATGCAGCCGGTGCCTCGCGGTCCTTTTATCACGTAAGTCTCGAAGCGCTCGCCGTTGTTGTTGTTCACCACCTGCACCTTTTCGCCGGCAATGATGTTGGCGGCATCCATGAGGTCCTCGTCTATGGTGATGCTGCCGATATAATCGATGTTGGCGTCAGTAACCCTGACACGGTGCAACTTGCTTTTCAATACTTCAATCAACATAATTTCTTATTGTTGGTGGTTGTTTCTCACTTTCTTTAAGCGTTATTCGAGAGGTTGTCTGAATTTTATATGGTCAATAAGCCTTACGGGACGTGCGCCACAGTAAACGGTGATGCACCCTACTATATAATCAGAATCATTCCAGTGGGAGACGGCCTGCAGGCTGTTGCCATCAACGATAGCGAGATATTCCACTTCAAGGCAGTCGTTGGCGTTTATCCGCTCCACGATATAATCATGCGTCTGTTCCACACTGTGTGCATTGGAATAGTCAACGCCCTCTTTCAATGCCTTATATATCGCAGGCGCGGCGGTGCGCTCCTCTTTTGACAACAGGGCATTGCGGGAAGATAGTGCCAGTCCGTCTTTGTCCCTGACGATAGGGCACTCCACAATACAGACATCTAATGAAAGAGCTTTCACCATTGCCTTCACCACGGCTATCTGCTGCCAGTCTTTCTCGCCGAAATAAGCCCTGTCGGGATTAGTGATATAAAACAGACGGCTCACCACCTGGCATACGCCGTTGAAATGTCCGGGGCGGTGTGCTCCTTCCATAACAGTAGAGACTGGTGGGTATTCGAAATGTCGTTTGTCGGGGATGGGGTACATCTCCTCTACCGACGGTGCGAAGATATAGTCGGCACCGGTTTGTTGAAGTAATTCGCTGTCTTTTTCCAATGTGCGTGGATAAGATTTGAGGTCATTGGGGTCGTTGAACTGAGTAGGGTTGACAAACACAGACACTATGGTGATGTCGTTGTCAGAGATACTTTTCCTGACTAAAGAGAGGTGCCCGTCGTGCAGGGCGCCCATTGTCGGGACGATACCTACTGTCTTTCCTTGTTTCCTGTCGGCGAACAAGGTGTTCTGAAGGTCAACGATTTTGTGAAATACTTGCATTGAAACAGCCGATATACCTATTGCGAAAAGAAATTTGTTTTAAATGTGCAAAAGTAGTAACATTATCCTTAAATAAAAAAGAATAATTGAAAAAATGTACAAGAACAGCCGCCATTTGTCTATTTTTAGAAAGAAAAAGATATATATTAATGAATTTTTTTGTATCTTTGCAAGGATAAAAATGTTTGTAATGGCAGGAAAGAAGGTATTGTATATAAATCAAGAAATCACCCCTTACGTCCCTGAAAGTGAGATGGCACATCTCGGCAGGCTGCTGCCACAGGCGATGCAGGAGAAGGACCACGAGATAAGGACATTCATGCCGAAGTGGGGAAATATCAATGAGAGAAGAGGGCAGTTGCATGAGGTTATCCGCCTGTCGCGCATGATGTTGATAATCGACGAGACCGACCACCCTCTGATTATAAAAGTGGCGTCTATCCCGGCGACGAGGATACAGGTGTATTTCATCGACAATGAGGATTATTTCACTAAACGTCTGATGGCAAGGGACGAGAGCGGCAAGGAATATGACGACAACGGTGAGCGTGCTATATTCTTCGCGCGTGGCGTGTTGGAGACGGTGAAGAAGCTGCGCTGGATACCGGACATAATCCATTGTCAGGGCTGGATGTGCTCTGTGATACCTCTTTACATCAAGACGGCGTATCACGATGAGCCTTCTTTCGCCAACACAAAGGTTGTTACCACTCTTTTTTCAGAGGAGCTGCACGATAGTTTAGGGGATAATTTCCGGAAGAGCATAGAGTTCAAGAGCGTGAAGGCGAAGGTGCTTGACAGCTATGGCAAGGATTTCCGGTTCCCGAGTTTGCAGAAACTCGCCATAGACTATTCTGATGCTATAGCCTGCGTGGGTGATGGCGTAAATCCGGAATTAGTGAGCTATGCCAAGGGCAAGGGCATGCCGTTTATCTACTGTCCTGCTGATGGGCAGCTTGGCGATGCGTTCAACGGTTTCTACGAACAGTTATGTGAAAAGTAAATCAGAACAACAATAATATTGTTTTTTAGGTTTAATATTCAATGAAAGGAAAGATTTTAGCGGTCATCATGGCGCTTGTGAGTATCGCTTTTGCGGCATGTGATGATACGACGGATACGATAGGTACTTCTCTGACGGACAATTTGGACTTGTTGAAGGTAACGACAGATACCTTCACCGTCACCTCAAGGTCTTTTGTGGCAGATTCTGTTCTGGCCCGCAACACCACAGCCTATCTTGGCAAGGTGCGGGACCCAGAGACAGACGCATATATCACGGGCGAGTTCATGACACAGTTTAATACTCTTGAGAATTACGAGTTTCCTACCCGTGACAGTATAGTGAGTGTGTTAGACGGTGATGTCATTGCTGATTCGTGCGAGATAAGGCTGTTTTTTGACAGTTTCTATGGAGACTCTCTTGCGAGCATGAACCTCACCGTCTATGAGATGGATGAGCCGATGGAAGAGGGAGTGCAATATTATTCCAATTTCGACCCGATAGCCAACAACCTCGTCCGCACTGATGGCTTGAAGGTAAACAAGACTTATACCCTCACCGACCTTACGGTAAGTAGCGATGTGCGCTGGGATGAGGATACCTATACCGCCAATATAAAGATTCCTTTGAGCGACCCTTATACCGACAAGGACGGCAACACGTACAACAACTATGGCACATACGTCATGCGCAAGTTTTATGAGGAGCCATCCCGTTTCAAGAACTCTTATAATTTCATCCACGAGGTATGTCCTGGCTTCTATTTCAAAATCAATGATGGCATCGGCTCAATGGCTTACGTGTTTGTCAGTCAGCTTAACGTGTATTTCAAGTATAAGAGCGACTCGACTTATCTTGGCACGTCGAAGTTCTCCGGTACGGAGGAGGTGCTTCAGACTACGAATATCACCAACGACAAGCAGACGATACAGAGTTTGGCGGACGACAACACTTGTACCTATATCAAGACACCGTCGGGGATATTCACAGAGGTGACATTGCCTGTTGATGATATTGTTACCAACCACGAGAACGACACTATCAACACGGCGAGGGTCATCCTCACGCGTATCAACAACAATACGCATGGGAATTACACATTGGATGTACCGCAGACGCTGATGATGATACCGAAAGACAGCATCTATTCTTTCTTTGAGAACGAGGACATAGTGGATTATAAAAAGTCGTTCCTTGCCACTTATTCTTCCACATACAATTATTACAATTTCAACAATATTTCGGGCATGATAACATTCTTGAACGAGAACAAGCAGAAAGGACTGGAAGTCAATCCTAATTGGGTGGAGGAAAATCCCGACTGGAATAAGGTTGTCATCATCCCTGTCTCTATCACCACCAACTCCTCCAGCCAGATTGTGAAGGTGGTGCACGACATGAGCCTTACGAGCACACGGTTGATAGGCGGCAGCGACAATGCCTACAACCCCATAACTATCAGTGTTATCTATAGTAAGTTCAGCCACGAATAAGGACGGTTGATTTTCTGTGTATCAAAAATAGTTACTTAAAAGTTTGGCGATAAGAAATTAAATATCTACCTTTGCACACGCATTTTCAAAATGCAGCAGGCAGTTGCGCTTGTAGCTCAGTTGGTAGAGCATCTGACTCTTAATCAGAGGGTCCAGGGTTCGAGCCCCTGCAGGCGTACTAAAAGAGACATCTGTGAGGATGTCTCTTTTTATTTTATCTTATACTCTCTGATGCTGCGTGTCTCGCTTGAAAAACTTACACCTATTTTATATAGGGTGCGGTTGTCGGTGGCAAACGCTTTGGCATAGTCTTTGGTTTCTATCTGCTCAAGTGCCTTGTCTGCCGACTCATCAACCTTCAGCTCCATAAGGTAAATATAGTCTTTTGTTTGTATAACTAAATCAATGCGACCGTCAGATGTCATATACTCCACATCCACATTGAAACCTACAAGACGGAATATGAGGAACATCGTGTTCTGAAAATATTTCTCCAACTCTCCTGCCAAAGCGTATTTTCCCCCATCAAGAAACGCTTTCAGATTTGACATAAAGCCCTCTGCATTGCCGGCTTTAACATTTTCAACAAAACGGCCTAAAAATGACGCACTGATTGCCTCGTCACCACTTGTATATAACGGCAACAACGACTGCATGAAACCCTCCGCCACCTCACGGTTCGGGAAACCAAGCTGGTATAGCCTGAGATCCTCGTCATAGCTCTTTATCGTCAGATAGCCACTCTGGTACAACAATGGGATTGCGGAAGACTTCAAAGAATCCACCTGACTGAGAACTTTTGCCGGCAGACGTTCTAATTGCAGGTTCCGCAGGTCATAGTCCTGTGTCCTCAACATTTTCACAAGGAATGATGGTGTACCGCTCTCAAACCAGTAATCACCCAAATTATTAGTAGCAAAAGCGTTCAGCAGACTGAACGGATTGTACATCCCCACTGTGTTGGGAGCGAAATGATAGCCATCATACTTTTCCCGCAGTTTGTTACAGGCCTCATCGTATGACATTTTCTTCTTATCGGCAAGAACTTTTATGGATTCTTTAAAATAAGTATGCAGTTCCTTCTCCGATATTCCACATATATCGGCATATTGTTCATCCAATGTAATATCTCTTAAGTTATTCAAGTCGCTGAACACGCTCAAATGACTGAATTTCGACACGCCTGTAAGGAAAGCGAAACGGATATAGTCACTTTGGGTTTTCAATACGGAATATATTGATTTTAACTTACGCCGGAATTTCTCCTGCAGTTCCTCATCGTCAATTGCAGATAT
>JAJPZD010000027.1 GCA_021204605.1 Prevotella sp. | reverse complement strand
TCTTGCATGCATCGGTTACTATCTGCCGCCTGTTGCCCTTTGCTATCATCACCAACGATGCGCCGTTCTGCTGGAACTCGTCAACGTACGGATCCATTCTGTTGGCTGTTGTCGGACCCATAGAACCGCATGGCAACCCTTCCGGTGTCTTTGCCGGTCCAGCATACAGTATCGGGTGGTCTTTGAAATACTGTGGCAGCCCTTGTCCAGCGTCAAGACGTGCCTTCAACTTGGCGTGAGCTATGTCGCGTGCCACTATTATCGTACCATTGAGACTAACACGTGTTGAGACAGGATATTTTGTCAGTTCCGCACGGATCTCGTCCATCGGACGGTCAAGGTCTATCTTTATGGCGTTGTCCTCGCCGGCATTGCGCAACCTCTCCGGTATCAATGAAGTCGGATTGTCATCCATTTTCTCAATCCATACTCCATCTGCGTTGATTTTCGCCTTTATGTTGCGATCGGCGGAACAACTTACTCCAAGACCTATCGGGCAGGATGCTCCATGTCTCGGCAGACGAATCACTCTCACATCATGAGCAAAGTATTTGCCACCGAACTGTGCTCCCAATCCAATCTTGAACGCCTCCTCAAGAAGTTGTTTCTCAAGCTCTATGTCACGGAACGCTCTTCCCGTCTCGTCGCCTGTCGTGGGCAGACTATCATAATAATGTGTCGATGCCAACTTGACAGTAAGCAGATTTTTCTCCGCACTCGTGCCTCCGATTACGAATGCTATATGATATGGTGGGCAGGCTGCCGTGCCAAGCGACTTCATCTGCTCCACAAGGAACGGTATCAAAGTGCCGGGATTTTGTATTCTCGACTTGTTCTCCTGATAGATATATGTCTTGTTGGCTGACCCGCCGCCCTTTACGACACACAAAAAACGGTACTCGTCGCCTTCTGTCGCCTCTATGTCGATCTGTGCCGGCAGATTGCAACGGGTGTTTATCTCATCGTACATTGTTAACGGTGCATTCTGTGAGTAGCGCAGATTCTCCTCAGTATATGTCTTATAAACTCCTTTTGCTATTGCCTCCTCATCACAGAATCCCGTCCAAACATTCTGACCCTTCTCCGCATGCACTATCGCTGTTCCCGTGTCCTGGCAGAATGGCAACTTGCCTTTACATGCCACTTCTGCATTGCGCAAAAATGTCAGTGCCACATACTTGTCGTTGTCGCTCGCCTCCGGGTCGTCGAGTATCTTCGCCACTTGCTCGTTATGTGAACGGCGCAGCAGGAAATTCACATCCCTGAACGCTGCATTAGCCAACGCTGTCAATGCCTCTGGTGACACTTTCAATATCTTGTGCCCCTCAAAATCGCCTGTCGTCACTCCTTCCTTCGTCAGAAGATAGTACTCTGTCTCATCCTTGCCCAACTGGAACATGGGCGCATACTTGAATTCGGGTGTACTTGCCATAATCATTCAATGGTTTACGTTGTTTTTATATGTTTGCGACATTCATAATTAAAATCTTTTACCTTTATATATGCCGCTTATTTCGTGCAAAGATAGATATTTTTATCGAAAGACTTGTGTCTTATTTCATCATTATGTTTTATTTTTAGTTAAACGTTTGTTTGCTATGTGGCAATAAGTTACTATAAACGGACAATAAATATTAATTTTTTGGGAATAACTGGAAAAAGATTTAACTTTGCAAAGTTTTTTCTACAATTGCAGACAAAGTGGTTTTCACTTTTATGCTCACACAGATAAACATTGACATTTTCTAAGTGGCGATGAAAAGATTGTTGTTGTTTGTTTTGATAGCATCAGCATTGTGCTGCGCAAAAGCACAGACTTCTGACTCGCTGATTGTTAACAGCCTTCGGGAAACGGGTATCTCTTTCTCGGACAACAATTCCGTTACCCTGCTCACAAGTGGCAAGGAAAAATTTTCCGATATGTTCCTCGCTATCTCTCAGGCTAAAAGCAGCGTCCATCTCGAATATTTCAACTTCCGTAACGACTCTATCGCCAACACTTTGTTTGACTTACTTGAAACAAAGGCTAACGAGGGCGTGGAGGTAAGAGCCATGTTCGATGGCTTCGGCAACAGTTCCAACAACCAGCCACTCTCGAAGAAAAATGTCGAGCTTATCCGTGAACGTGGCGTGGAAATCTACGAGTTTGACCCTTTCAAGTTTCCCTACATCAATCATGTGTTCCATCGTGACCACCGTAAAATCGTAATCATCGACGGCAAAATCGCTTA
This sequence comes from Prevotella sp., assembly GCA_021204605.1. Lineage (GTDB taxonomy): Bacteria > Bacteroidota > Bacteroidia > Bacteroidales > Bacteroidaceae > Prevotella. Next base: position 5,482 of record JAJPZD010000027.1, on the reverse strand, counting down.
TACTGGTGGCATGAACGTGGCTGACTATTACATCAATGGCACGGATGAGGTGGGTGAATGGCGGGACATGCACTGCCGCATCGAGGGCGATGAGGTCAATGCGCTCCAGGACATCTTCCTACGAATGTGGAACAAACTCACCGGACAGGACATACATGGGCCACAGTATTATCGTGGCTATCACAACGCCGACTATATCGAGGGACTTAAACCAGATACCTGCCTCACTGCGGGCAACAAGTTGGTAGGTATCATCAACCGTGAGCCGAGAACAACAAACGGCATAATACGTAAATTCTATACCGATGCCATCAACTGTGCCCAAGACAGCATAAAACTCGTTAACCCATATCTCACGCTTAACAGAAAGCTAAAACGCGCGCTCCGCAATGCGGTGAAAAGGGGCGTTGACGTACAGATAATGGTCTCCGCAAACAGTGACATCCCACTCACTCCCGACTGTGTTTTCTATAATGTCCACAAACTGATGAAGCACGGAGCCAACGTATGGATTTATCAGGGCGGTTTCCACCACACCAAAACTATCATGGTTGATGGCCGTTTCTGCACCGTCGGCAGCGCCAACCTCAACGCCCGCAGCCTGAATTTCGACTATGAGGAGAATGCCGTTATTATCGACCCCTGCACCACAAAACAACTCTCCGACATCTTCGACCACGACAAACGTAAGTCTTTCGTCCTCACAAAGGAGTCCTGGAACCAATGGCGCACTCCCTGGAAGAAATTCGTCGGCTGGTTTGCTCACCTGCTCACCCCGTTCCTGTAATAAGAGATATAAATATGTTTAAGCTTCGGAATTAAGGTTGTAGTTTTCTGCAGCCTAGAAAAATTTTATAATGCAAAGATACAAACAAAATATGATAATTTGTTTCATTTTTATCGTTTTTCTTAATTTTTCCTCTTTCACCAATGCGTTATCCAAAATATCAATAATCAAAAACAACATTCCTGATACCTCTAAACATTTTTCAATTCTGATTGCAGATACAATAACCCATTTAACCGATTACATCCAACCTGTAGGAGTCCGATGTTTCGATTAAGTGAGAGCAGAGCCGAACTTGTTCGAGCTATGTTGAGCGTGAGAAACTTCACTGAAAGTAATTCATTGAGTCCTCACGCCACAACGGGGCGTATGTTTATTCTCTTTAATCCTGCATAAGACATCGCCATTCTTGTATTCCGAAGATACAAGAGAAATGGCAGGGAACGAGAAACTGAATAGGGCAAATAAGGCTAAAATGGATGAATTCTATACCCAACATGATGATATTCAGAAAGAGGTGAACGCATATTTGGAATACAATCCTGACACATTCCGTGACAAGACTGTATTATTGCCCTGCGATGACCCTGAATGGAGCAACTTCACAAAATTCTTTGTGGAAAATTTTGAGCAATTCGGATTGAAAAAGCTAATCAGCACAAGTTTCGCCCATGCAAGCAAGAATGTATTTTTCAATTGGAAACCGACAGCATTCGAAAGAAACAGCACTAAATATCAGCCCCAATTGTCCTCAATTAGAGGCAAGAAATTCATTCTTGACAGAGAGACAATAAAAAACAAGCAGATAGATATAGAAAACCTCGAATGGAGTTATCTTAAAGGTACAGGCGATTTTAGAGAACCAGAAATCAAACTTTTACGTGATGAAGCCGACATCATTGTTACAAATCCCCCATTCTCCCTTTTACGGGAGTTTATCGTGTGGATATTTGAAGGGCACAAAAAATTCCTTATTATAGGCAATGTTAATATCGCTACATATAAAGACGTGTTTCCTCGTATTTGTAACAATGAAATGTGGTTGGGCGTTACAAATTACAATACGGGTATGTACTTCTTTGTTCCTGATGGTTTTGTCTATGCTCCTACATATAAATTTTTAAGAGAAATTGATGGTACTTCTGTAAACCGGGTGGCCGCATGCTGCTGGTACACCAACCTTGAGCATGGCCGTCGCCATGAAGAATTATCATTGATGACAGAAAATAAGAACATCAAATATAGCAAGCATAAGGAAATAAAAGGAATTGGATATCAAAAGTATGATAACTATAATGCTATTGAGATACCATATACTGATGCCATTCCATCGGATTACGATGGAATTATGGGAGTACCGATTACATTTTTGGATAAATATTGCCCAACGCAATTCAAAATAGTTGGTGCTACTGAGAGCGAAGGCAAAGGTTTTTCAAATGGTCTTTGGAATTCAGACAGTGGTATAGCACAGCCAATATTAAACGGTAAAAAACTGTATAAACGTCTTTTTATCAAAAAACTACAATAAAATAATCCATGAAAACGACACTACGAACCGACATAACGATAGAGTATATCTGTCAGGGCTTTACCTACAACGAATTGGAGGGCAAAGGTCTGTTTGGCATGGCTGGCAAGTTGACTATTCAGCCTGAATACCAGCGCAACTACATATATGCCTCTATGCATAGGGAAGCTGCCGTTATTGAAAGCGTATTGAAAAGCTATCCTCTCGGATTGATCTACTTTGTCAAGAACGAGGATGGTCGGCTTGAAGTGCTTGACGGTCAGCAGCGCATAACGTCACTCGGTCGGTTTAAGACACGTAAGTTCTCAATAACCGACAATGAGGGGAACAATATCTATTTCGACAAACTCATTGACAAGCAAAAGAAACTGTTTTTGGAAACACCCCTATTGGTTTACGAATGTGAGGGAACGGAAGCGGAGATTAAACAGTGGTTTGAGACAATCAACATTGCGGGAGTACCCCTGAACCAGCAGGAACTGTACAACGCCGTTTACTCTGGTCCATTCGTAACCGCCGCAAAGAAAGTGTTCAGCAATTCCCGCAATTCAGAGATACAGCGTTGGTCTCATTTTATTAAAGGTGAGGTGACTCGTCAGGCGTATCTTGAGCGTGCGCTCGACTGGGTAAGCAAGGGTAATATCAGCGACTACATGAAAAAGCACCGCAATTCCAATGACATCGAGGAGCTTTGCACTTATTTCAACACAGTGCTCGATTGGATTGAAAGTGTATTTCCTGACATCAAGAACGAAATGAAAGGTCTTGAATGGGGACGGCTATACGAAAAATACCATGAAACTTCATACGACCTCAACAATCTAGGTAAGCGTGTGGCGGAATTGTTCGCAGATGACAAGGTTACTTACAAGAGAGGTATTTTCGAGTATATCCTTGGCGGCGAGAAAGACACAAAACTGCTTAACATCCGTGTGTTTGATGAGGCTACAAAGAAAAAGGTTTACGCAAAGCAGACGGCAGAGGCAAAACGCAAGTGCAAGAGCAACTGTCCTGTTTGCGTGATCGAGGACAAAGCCAACAGAGCTCGCATTTGGGAGTACAAGGAAATGGATGCCGACCACGTTACAGCATGGAGCAAAGGCGGAGCGACAACAGAAAAGAACTGCCAAATGCTTTGCTCCTTCCACAACAAGTTAAAGGGAAACAAATAAAAAACCAAATAAATTTTTGTCTTATGTATAATTTTATTTTAAATTGCTTGCAATTAAACTTAATTTGCATTACTTTTGCATTCGCATTTGTTACATGTAACTTGTGTAAGGCGTTTAAAGAAAAAGCATTCCCGCTTCAAAACACCAACGGGAAATTGCGACTGACCCGACTTTTCTTTAACTCCTTAATCAAACTAAACTATTCTTGCTCCTGCAGGGTCAACAGACAGAAACTAATTAAAAAATTCTATCCCATGAAAAAATCTATCCTATTCAAAGCATTATTAGCAACTTTGTTGCTCATCCTCCACTCCCTCCGATCCTTTGCGACTGACTATGATTTCTCTGCTGTGAATGATGAGGGGACAACTATCTATTATAACATCACATCATCAGAAGAAAAAACTGTTGAGGTAACAGCTAAATATTATAATTCAAGCTCAAACAAATCTGCCTATACAGATGATGTCGTAATTCCTTCAAACGTGGAATATGATGGCATCACCTATTCTGTAACAAATATAGGAGATTATGCATTCTATTACTGTAAGAGCCTTACCTCAATAGATATACCAAGCAGTGTTTCAAATATAGGAGAAAGTGCATTTCAGTCTTCGAGCCTTACATCAATTGAGATTCCTAACGGCGTTACAAGCATAAGTAATTGTACGTTCTATTTTTGTACAAGCCTTACTTCAATTGAGTTGCCAAACGGCTTAACAAGTATTGGAGAAATGGCTTTCGTTTATTGTACGAAACTAACCACAATAAAAATACCAGATGGTGTTACAAGTATAGGTAATCGTGCTTTCGATAACTGTTCGAGCCTTACATCAATTGACATACCAAACAGCGTTACAAGTATAGGGGATCAAGCCTTTTATTGGTGTACTAGTCTTACCTCAATAGAGTTATCAAGCAACTTAACGAGTATAGGAGGTTGGGCTTTTTGTAATTGCAATCTTACCTCAATAGAGATACCAAGTTCTGTAACAAGTATTGGTTATGGCGCATTTAATAGTTCTTCAATGGCAACAATAGAGGTGGCTACTGACAATAATTATTACTGTTCAAAAGATGGCGTGTTATATTCAAAAGATATGACGAAATTAATACAATACCCTGGTGGTTCAACAGAAAATCCTTTTGAAATACCAAGTACAGTAACAAGTATAGAAGGCTATGCATTCTATGGTACAAATCTTACTTCAATTGAGATACCAAGCAATGTTACAAGTATAGGAGAGTATGCATTCTATGGTACAAATCTTATTTCAATTGAGATACCAAACAATGTTACAAGTATAGGAGAGTATGCATTCGGACTTTGTTATTACCTTTCAACAATAGTAATTCAAGGGAACATAACGATTATTGGAGAAGGTGGCATATTTCCAGAGAGCGGTATATATGGAATAAAAGTAACATTTGGCAAGGATGTCACAACAATACCAGGCGGTCTTGGGGGAGGATGGTTTAATCTATCTGAGATCTATTCTCTCGCCACAACACCTCCAACTTGTAGTGGCAATGGTGTATTCAACGGCATTTCTGATGACTGCGTATTATATGTTCCCGCAGGCTCAGAAGAAGCATACGGTAATTACAGCAGCGACTACTCATATACATGGAGTTCCCTTTCGAAAATCCGTACGTTCCACCCTCTTGACATCACAATGGAGGAGGCCGATACGGTGGATAACCATATCTCTGGCTATGGCTACACCACATTCTATAATGGCAAGTACGCCTACACCCTGCCCACCGGCATGAAGGCAACCACCATCCAAAGCCTCAACGACGATGGCGTTCCAACTATGGGCTGGGAGTATGACGGTGATAATGAAGATAAAGCCGTAATTCCTGCAAACACCGCAGTGGTAATCTATGGCAATGTTGATGACTATATGTTAATGGTGGATTACGACGAGACGGCAACCGATGCCGACAAATATGGTGTAATATCTTCCGACGGCACTGTTCCTGATGTCA
>JAJPZD010000281.1 GCA_021204605.1 Prevotella sp. | reverse complement strand
ACCAGTTGTGGTCATAACCGTTGGCGTTCTTTATCTGCTCGAAGTCGAAGTTGTTGACGTTGTCGCCGATAGCTGTTGGTGTCCTGAAATCCATAGGGGTGTCCTCCACAGTTGCTATCTCTCCCGTTGTCATATAAGTGGAGTCCGACGGGGTATAGTTGTCTGCGTTGATATACAGTAGGCAGTTCTCTACATTCTTTGTCGGGTCGCCGTTGAGGTTGAAATAAGAGTGGTTTGTCATGTTGATCACTGTTTCCTTGTCGGTCGTGGCTTTATAGGTGATGTCAAGACTGTTGTCGCTCTTTACGATGTAGGTAACAACGGCCTTCACGTTGCCTGGAAAATTGTTGTCGCCATCACCGGAGTTCATCGTCAACTCAAGGGTGGAGTCATTTGGCTGAGCGGCATCATACACCTGATATTGCCAACCGGAGGGCCCGCCATGCAGACAATGGCCGAAGTTGTTTGTAGGCAACTGGATATGGTTGCCGGCGATGGTGAGCTGGCCTTTGTTTATGCGGTTGGCATACCTGCCGATAGCCGCGCCGAAATCGCTGGGGCTGTTCACGCTGTCGGCATATTGTGCCACGTTGTCATAGCCGAGCACCACATCGGTGGGGTTGCCGTCTTTGTCAGGAACAACTATGGCGACTGTCCTGCCGCCGAAATTAGTGATTGATACCTCCATGCCGTTGGCGTTCTTGATGGTGTAGAGTTTTACAGGCTTCTCGTTTATCACGGTATCAAAAGCCATTGGGTTGAGCCCCGAGACGGTCAGGTCAGTGCTCGTTTGCGTGGAACAAGCTGTGAAACAGGCGGTTGCGAATATCAAACCTCCGATAAATACGCTTAGTTTTGAGTTTTTCATACGAATTGGTTTTTAAAGATTTAATTTTGGGTGTAAATTTACAATTATTTTTCCTATATTGTTCTTTTAGCATAGGTGTTTTTAAATTATAAAATATTATTTAACAGTTTTTTGTGTTTTTCAAAATTCCCCATTGAAGCCCCCCACCAACTCCCCCCATTAGGGGGCTTGGGCTTGGATTTAGTTGACATAAAAAAAAGAGAGCACCATCACGGCGGTCTCTTTCTGAAGTTTTTATTTTTTACAAAAAAAACTATAAGTTTATAAAACAAATATTAGCAAGAGGGGGAAGTCTCACGACTTCGCCCTCTCCATAACAATTTAACACAAAAGTTTATTTAATCAAAATATTATTTAACTAAAACTTTAGTTCCATTCAAGATGAATACACCATTGTGCGGAGTAGCTACACGCTGACCGTTCAGGTTGTAAATCTTGCCATCACTGCCTGCCTGCAATGTAATGCCATTGATACCGGTGGTCTCACCTACATAGTATGTAAGAGTGGTCTCCTCATTTGGCGTTTTGTCAGTTCCTACCAAGAAGTAGCCCTCAGGTATTGTTACTGTGTATGTGCCCCAAGTAGTCAAATCTGATGATGGCTCTATTACACATGATGTTCCGTCACCACTCTCTGTAACAGAAATAGAATACATCGTTAAGGTAATTTCATCATTATTATTATCGACACCAGTGATTGTGACAGGTTCTGATGGAGTACCATTTATCGTGATACCATTAACACATGATACAGTGATCTTATCCAGGCCATTTCCATCAGTTGTGCCAAATGTTGTGTACTGAGCAGGATTGAATGACCATTCGTCCGGATCACCCGTTGCAACGGTAAAGTCGAATGTTTCTTCTACTTCACCCTCAGTCATAGCAGCAACTGTAAGTGATAAATTCTGACCTTTATAATCTGCTATACTATTTCCATCAAAAGTCAAAGTCCATTCTGTAGCGTAGTCTGCACCATCTGAATTGCTGGCATCATATATGATATCGGCACCCTCTACTATTCCATCTACACTGATAGAAGTTTTCTCTTTATCAATCTTGACAGCAGAATCGAATTTCAGCTTAATGTAATAAGTTTCTTCCTCATCATCCGTAGCTATTGCGTTTGACACAAGCTCACAGGTAAACGTAGCGGCTTCAATAGTGTATGTAAGGGTTGTACCTTTAAATTCTATCTCAGACGTATAATTATCATCATCAACCCAGAAAGCGTTCTCAGCAATTTCGATTGTGTATGTACCTGGATTAGTAATTGGATTTTTGAAAATTATATAGCCGACATTATCGTCCTCCCAACTGTAATCCATATCAATATTAAGGCTTTCTGAGATGTCATTACCATCCTCATCATAAACTGTTACATCATCACTATCATAACTTGGGCCAAATAAGTAATGACTACCCATTGCATCCTCATCATAATCAAATGTTACCGTTATTTTATCCAGGCTGCCAATAATTGTAGAGCCATCTTCAGGATTGAATACCCATGTGTATTCATCGGTATTCCCTGCACTAGAAGGTTCAACCAATACATTGTAGCCTGAGATCTCGCTGTTTTCATATCCACTGGCATTAGTAAATGTGGCTGCAGGAATTGTGATATAATATGTTCCACCTGTTGTAATTTCATCACTAAGTGTTATCACATATCCATTACCCTCAGAAGCATCTTCATAACTACTACCTGTTGCAACTTCAGAACCAAAACGATCTGTAACGACGATAGAAGAAACGTCACCAACAAGAGTGATAGCCTCATCTGCCGTGATAGTTATTGTTGACAATGATTCAACTGCTGTTGTTTCATCATCTACATCACCTTCTACAGGGTCGCTGATTGTTATGTCGAAATAACCATAATCTTCATTTTTCTGTTCGCTGAGGTCAGAGCTGATATTATCCTCAATATCATCGGCTGTCATTGCAGTTACGTATGCTACCGAGATAGATTTCAGATAACAACCGCCTGTTGCCACTATCTCAACATATCCGTATCTGTTTGCATCAATGTCAGTGGCGGTGTAGGTCTGAGTAGTGGATGAAGCGGCAACACCTCCGATAGTATAGTTAAAATAATCAGTAGTAACACCATTGCTAGTACTAGAATTATCAACTACAACAGTTACTTCATCACCTGCTGATACTACTGGAATACGAAGAATTGTATTTGCATTCATCTGGCAGTCGTAAGCTGGAGTTTTTGCTTTACCATCACTGTCATTACCAGGATTAACCCTATCGTAGCTGTCTAACTTACCACTCGTTGCATCAACATACATCGTGATACCATCAACAGTAGATGCTAAGGTGTTAGTGTCAGAGCCCCCCTGGAACTTCGTGGTCTCTTGGATACCTTCAGGCAGATCATTTTCCCAATCCCATTTAGCGGAAGAGTAAATCACGTCACCAACAAGATCACCATTACTGTCAGTAACTGTTCCTGAAATCACTAAGTCTGCAAAACCAGCACTCTTCCCGCTATCAAGGTTAACAATATTTATACGTATTCCGCAAGTAGTAGATGAAGCATCTGCAGTAATATCATAGCTGTACTCTGCATATTTAGTATCACGTTGCGTTGTAATTTCAGTTTCTCCTGTTTCATCATTAGTGCTAGTACTTGACACCCTGTTTCCACGTAAAGATTTAGCAACTACGTTAGTAGTATCGACTGATGAATAATCAGGTATCCAATAGATGCTGAAATAACCACCATCTGTTCCGTCACGTTCTGCACATAATGAAACATTTGTAGGTTTAAAAGTGTAGCCAGAACTAAGTTCGATTTTAAAATCTATGGCAGTATCATCACTGACAGAAGAAATTTTATCGCCGCTTGCTTTAACTTCTGCAAAAGCCTTTCCGCCCCAATCATCAAGAGTCCAGCTCTTTGAACCAGACCAAGAAAGAGAACTTCCTAAGTCAATGGTGCAATTTGAAATACCGCTCGTAGATACCGTAGCAGATGGGTTATACGTACTACCAGTACAATCATTCAAAGCCCACGTGATTGTGGTTGTTGCTTGTGCCCACCCGAAAGAGGTCAGCATACAAAAGAGGCATAGGAAGCCCCATTTCAGTAAACAAATTTTTTTCATAGAAAAATTTTTTAAGTTAGTAATATGTTTATTAATCTCATTATCGGTTTGTTATTGAATTACGGGATTATTTCCCTGTTTTTCGGCCGTTTTTGCGTTTTTCAGTTTCCCGCAATTGAGTGGGAATGGCTTAAAAATGTTCGCTGCCTAAAATTTTGGTCAAAAGTAATTGAATAAGAAAATACCGCCAAATTTTAACAAAAATATTCATTTTTTTTTTTTTTATTACACGATGTTAACAAATGCAATGCTTCGCAAAATAAGATTGTAGCGTCCCAGCTTGCTGAGGCCAAACTGAGACCAACGCCACAATATAGGGCGTATGTTCTATGAATTATTGTTCGTGATTTGCCATTGGTGATTTTCATCCACATTCTCCCAATGTAGGGACAGAATTTATTATGTCCGCACGCCCCAACGGGGCGTATGTTTTATGAATTATTATTTTTGATTTGTCCTTTCAGGACAATCGGACATAATAAATTCTGTCCCTACAATGGATGCAATCATTCCTGATGGGTTTTGTATCAATAATATGAATTAAAAAATATTCTGGAATATTTTAAATGGCGATTTCTGGTTTTGAATTCTTGGCAGACGCATTGGCGAAAACAAGAAAACGCGCTTGTTAACAACTTGCGAAACTTGAGTAACTTATATTCAAATAAAAAAATCAACCGAACAAGTATCAATTTCTATAACGACAATATCGTATGATACACCTTATCCATAAATTTCTCGTAATCATTCAGGATAACGGCATTATCAAATTCCGGCAGATTTATTTTTGACACACTCGCTATAACATATTTACCAGCGTAAAATCTACGATATTCATTCAAATTTTTTGCTTCGCCATTCTTTGGCACATGCACTACGTATATCAATGTCTTATTGGGTGTGTGCATGAATTTCGTGTTATCGTCTTTCGATAACGTAACATATTTACCTGCATTATGTTCGGTAAAACTTTCCCACTTCAATATCTGCTTTGCCCTATTATAATACGGAAGTTCATCCAAGATTATAAAAATCTGGAAATACGGACAACTTCCGCATCGTATGTTTGCTGTCTCTCCCAACATATTCTCAAAATAGTTGTTTGAGTTTTGAGAGTAATTTTGCATTACGAACTTCACAGCTATTCCACATACCATTTTATTGTCATGACAGACTGATATGTCAACCATCTTATCAAAATAACGACCAGGTATAATCGCTTCTTTATCATCTTCATATCCTTGTGAATAGACTGTATATTTATTCCCTAATCTTTTCGCAATGTCTTTTGCTATTGCTCCATGTAAAGGCTTTAGTTTCTGGGTACTCCTTGATGTACCGGAAGAAATAAAAGCCCTAAAAGAGTGGGAGATGGCCCTCAGAAATTCTATATTCGTCATTTTCCCTGATATTATTATCTGTTATTGCTTTTTTGGTTAATTTGGCATTGATATATTGCTCCAAGTCGAGAGTGTTGTAGGTATAGTAACCTCCGCTCTTGTATTTCTTCAACATCTTGAGATAGTTGATGAAATCATCTGTCTTTATGATACTTTCGATAACGTCAAACGGCTCTTTTGTCAGAATGTACAGGCCACTGTACAACCCTGAACCGTATGGTACTCGCTCCAACTTAATGGATTTTACGTCTTTTATAACCGTGTTGATCGCATATTTCTCCTCGAAAACATCATGCAAGGCTTGCGACCGCCCATATAGATACCAAAAGGGATGTGTCTTTTCGTCCCTGCCCTTCAACAATGCTTCCTTGTTGACATTCAGGTATTCTGCGACAACAGGATATGAGAAAATCTCCTCTCGCGATAATGGTTTGCCGTTCTTGTCGTATGGGAAGAATGCTTTATGCCATTTCCCTGTTGAGGCTTTTAATACTTGTATCGTGAGTTCATCAAACTGCACTCCCAAAATGAAAACCTTGTCGGCAAGTGTGGCAAAGCCGTTCTTAACAGTACATAAACTGATTGCCCTGTTCAATTTTATATCACGGAGCTTTGACAATTCTTTCAACGGTCCGATATAGAAATAATTTCCTATTAAAATATCATCGTATGGTATCATGCACACATATTCCTCCTTTTGCTCTCTTTCGGAATATGTGTAATAAGCGATTTTATCGTTTTTGTGCCCTTTCTCGAACAAGGATATCATGGTGTAGGTGGTTGCTTTCTCAAACGCCTGAAAATGTCCTAAGTCAACCAACGCAGAAAGTGTCCTCTCCAGCTTTATGTATTTCCGCATATTCGTTGCGGCAACGCTCGACAGCCACGAACTTGGAGTGATATAGCACAACTTCCCATCCTGCTTGAGCATCCTAAGTCCTAATTCAAAAAATACAAGGTACAAGTCTGTCATGCCGTCCTGTGCGAACCGGTATCTCTTTACGTCATCATAATCATCTTCCAAATTGTGAACTCTCACGTATGGGGGATTGCCCACAACATAGTCCATCTTCTTGTCGTATTCTGATACTTTCAGTGCATTCCCGTTAAGCACATCCCAATTGACGTTGCTCATTCCATATTCTTTTGCGACACAATCCAAGTTGTAAAGACAGTTGGTATATGCCTCTTTGTCAAGTTCTATGCCGTGAATATATTGTTCCAGTTCCCCTCTTAGACCTCCAATATCGTGTTTTTCCGCTATAAAATTCTTGCAATATCTATCCGCAATCTCGCACAAGAAAGCACCATCACCGCAACTGTTGTCTATCACGTGCTTTCTCAATATCCTCTCATCATTATATGATGAAAGATTCAATATGTTTCTCACCAAAAAAGACGGAGTAAACACCTGTCCACTGTGCTTTATCAGACGGTTGCTATTTTCCATTTCGTTTTTTATTCCTATTGTGTGCGAAATTAATATTTAATTTCGAATATTGAAATAATTGTATGAGGCAAGACATCTTTCAGCTTGTTATAATTCTTACATTTTACCGCAAAGAGAATGTGTATTTGCCGCTTGCCACATGTTTTTCAGTTCCGTCAGGGAGGATTACGATAGCATCACTGCCAATTGGGATCTCTACTGTGAGAGATGTTCTGGTGCAGTCAACAGAGATTTTGCCATAAAGGGATTCGGTTGTGGCTTTCACGTATTCGAGGTCACCGACGAGGGTGGGACAGATTAGCAAGTGTTTGAGGCCGACAGCGCCTGGTTGGTTTTGTATGCCGCCAAGTGTCTTGAAAAGCCACTCGTCTAATTGTCCCATCATAAAATGGTTGAGGGACGTGCCCTGACGGGGATCCCACTGCTCTGTAAGCGTTGTAGCACCCATTTTTATCTGGAAACCGTAACCGGGAGTCTCATCGTGGTTGAACATCGTGTAAAGCAGTTCGTTATAACCATTCTGCGCCAATGTCTGGAACAGATAGCGGTTGCCCACATCACCGGTGGTAAGGCGGTTGCCATGCTCGTGGATGTCTGTGATAAGACTTTTCAGAACAGCTTGCTTGTTATCGCCAGTAAGTCCTAAAAACAGGGGCAGGGCATTGGAAGCCTGACTGCCGGTGCCGTATTTGCAGGAATCAGGCTTGTAAAACTCATTGTTGAAACTGTTAGTAACATCGTTGAGCAAGGCGGAATATTTGTCGGCATCCGCACTGTTGCCAAGCATACCGGCAGCCTTGCTCAGCAGTTGCAAGTCGAATATGTAATGTGCTGTCGCCACGAGTGGGATAGGGGTGTTTCGTGAGAAGCCGGCACGCCATGGACCATAGTCGTACCAGTCGCCAAGACCATGACTGACAATGCCATTCTCCGAGCGGGATG
>JAJPZD010000077.1 GCA_021204605.1 Prevotella sp. | reverse complement strand
GAGAAGCAGTCGTATGAAATACAACCGCAAGGTACGTGATGTCATGTACTGTGTTGCACCTACGGACTCTTCTCCGGAGAGCAGGCAAGGTATTGTTAGAGGTTTGAAGGACGCCGAGAAGGATTATTTCAGTGAGGAAGATGAAGACGATAAGAAATAATATTTAATAAAATTTCTGACATGAAAGCCGGAACGTGAAAGCGGAAGTTCACGTTCCGGCTTGTTTTTTGCAAATCACTTTCCTGCTGTTCAACCAGATGCCGCAGAAAGAGATCAGTCCGTTGAGCATGAGTAGTTCGTAGCCGAATTTATATCCGATGAGGTGTGATGAGAGGTAATCTATTGCGAGGCAGAGGATGGGAGAGGCGAAAGCGATATAAGGCACAGCGTGGTCGTTGGCGGTTCTTTTTGTCAGTAGGCAGAATGCGAAGATACCGAGCAAGGGGCCGTAGGTGTAGGAGCAAAGTATATACACGGCATCTATTATGCTGGTGGAGTTTGCTATGCGGAATAAGATGATGAAAGAGACGAGAGCCAATGCCATGCAGATATGCACACGGCGGCGCAGCCGTTTGTCGTCAGGGCGTTGCATGATGTCTATGCAAAATGATGTGGTGAGGGCTGTGAGCGAGGAGTCGGCAGTAGTGAATGAGGCAGCCACTATACCGATGATAAACAGCACGAGCGTCATGTTGCCTAAGTTGCCAGTTGCGGTGAACATGGGCAACAGTTCGTCGGCATTGTTGGGCAGTGTCATTCCGTTTTTCTGTGCCAGCATCAAGAGGAGGACACCGAGCGAGAGGAACAGCAGGTTGACGGGAACGAAGGACAGGCCGTAGGTGCACATATCTTTCTGTGCCTCCCGCAGAGACTTGCAGGTAAGGTTTTTCTGCATCATATTCTGGTTCAGGCCTGTCATCACTATAACGATGAACGTGCCACTGAGAAACTGTTTCCAGAAATTCTGTGTGGATAACCAGTTGTCGAACACGAAAACCTTGCTGTGAGAGTCAGTTGCTACTGCTTTGGCGGCTTCCATGACGTTCATGTCAAGTTGTCCTATCACCTTTATTATAATAAGAATCAATGCTCCAAGCATGCAAAATGTCTGGAAAGAATCAGTCCAAACCAAAGTCTTTACCCCTCCCTTGTGAGTGTAAAGCCATATCAGGAAGATAAGCGAAGGAACGGTAACGAAGAAAGGTATGCCGTAGTTATCAAGGACGAATTTCTGAAGGATGATGCAGACGACATAGAATTTCACGGCCGAGCCGGTGAGGTCAGAGAGGAGGAAGAAAGAGGCGCCGGTCTTGTACGACCGCTTTCCGAGTCGTTTTAGCAGATAGGTGTAAATAGTAGTGAGGTTGAGGCGGTAATATATGGGCAGAAGGATGAAAGCCACTGCCAAGTAGCCGATGATAAAGCCGAAGCAGGCCTGTAAATAAGTCATGTCGGAGTGTATCACCATGCCCGGTACAGAGACGAAGGTAACACCGGAAATAGATGCGCCTATCATGCCGAAAGCCACTATAAACCACGGGGATTTTCTACCGGCACGGTAGAAAGTATCGTTATCGGTGTGCCGTGTGGTGCCTCTGCTTATAATGAATATCAGGCAAAAATAGGCGACAACGGTGAGAATTATGAGCATATATCCTGAAAACAAGAAAAACGCATATAGATGTATTTTCCATAACATCTATATGCGTTTTGGCAAGTATTGAATAATGAGTATTACTTACGTGTTGACTTACCGTATCGGCTCATGAATCTGTCCACACGTCCTGCGGAGTCAACGAGTTTGCTCTTGCCTGTGTAGAACGGGTGTGATGTATTGGATATTTCGACTTTCACCAAAGGATAAGTCTCACCTTCAAACTCTACAGTCTCATTAGACTTGCAAGTAGATTTAGTAAGGAACATATCGCCGTTGGACATATCCTTGAATACCACGGGGCGATAGTTTTCCGGATGAATACCTTTTTTCATTTTATGTAATATTTTAAATTTCTTGAACTACTTAGATAATTGCGAGCGCAAAGTTACAAAGAAATTTGTTATCAGCCAAATTTTTGAAAAATAATACATAAAAGTTTTGGGAAATCTTTTCAAATTGGCAAAAAAGTGATAACTTTGCACCGCTTTTTAAGCATAGCATGCAGATACTATTCTCGTGTGATGGCAAGTTAAGCAATAACAACTTAATTTAGAGTAACACATTAATGAATTATGAAAGAGTTTAACGTAACGGGAACCAAAAGGAGTACCGTAGGAAAGAAGGCGACGAAAGCGTTGAGGAAACAGGACCTTGTGCCATGCAATCTTTACGGAGAGGCAAAGGACGAGAACGGCAATCCTGTAGCATTGTCATTTGCAAGTCCAATGAAGGAGCTTATTAAGGTGGTGTTCACGCCCCATGTTTATTTGGTGAACCTCAATATAGACGGTGAGGAGCACAAGGCGATAATGAAGGAGATACAGTTTCATCCTGTAAAAGACACTATTCTTCATATAGATTTCTTTGAAGTTACGGAGGATAAACGCATCACCGTAGGTATTCCTGTAAAACTTTTAGGACTTGCACAAGGTATCCGCGATGGTGGACGTATGAATATGTCAGTGCGCAAGATAAACGTTACATCGCAGTATAAGTACATACCGGAGACACTTGATATTGATGTTACCCACTTGACTATCGGTAAGAGCATCAAGGTGGGAGAGCTTCATTTTGACAACCTTGAGATGGCTACAAGCAAGGAAGTGGTGGTATGCTCGATCAAGGCCACGCGTAAGTCAACGATGCAGCAGACCGAGGAAGGAGCGGCGGCAGAATAAGCGTGAATATATTGGATTTTATCCGTGGGTGTTCATTTGGCTTAAAGAAACGAGAACACAACGAAATGGACAAATACTTAATCGTTGGTTTGGGCAATCCGGAACAGAAGTATGCAGGAACCAGACACAACACGGGATATATGGTATTGGATGCTTTCGCAGAGGCATCCAATATTGTTTTTGCTGACAGGCGTTATGGCTATGTCAGCGAGGCGAGTATAAAGGGCCGGAAGGTGATACTGTTGAAGCCCACCACGTCTATGAATCTTAGTGGCAATGCCGTGAGATACTGGATGAACAAGGAGAACATCCAGATTGAGAATCTCCTTGTTATCAGTGATGACATATCGTTGCCGCTTGGGGCGTTTCGTCTTAAGGCACGGGGCAGTAATGGTGGCCATAACGGTTTAGGACATATCCAGAGCGTTATAGGCACACAGGAATATGCCCGTCTTCGTATAGGCATCGGTAAGGATTTCCAGCCAGGCATGCAGATAGACTGGGTGTTGGGCAAGTTTGAAGAGGAAGAATTGAAAGTACTTTCCCCAAGTATCGAAACAGCCGTAGAGATAGTAAAGAGTTTCGTGCTTTCCGGCATAGACTTCACGATGAACCAGTTCAACAGTAAAAAGAAGAAATGAGCATGGAGGCCAGGGCGGTTGCGAGGATAGACAAATGGCTGTGGTCGGCGCGGATATTCAAAACCCGCTCCATAGCCGCCAATGCCTGCAAGAACGGGCGTGTGATGATAGAAGGTCAGAACGTGAAGCCGTCGCATGTGATAAAGCCAGGCGTTGTGATCGACGTGAAGAAGCCGCCGATAACCTATTCTTTCAAGGTGCTGACGTGCATAGAGCAGCGGGTAGGAGCGAAGCTGCTTGCGCAGGTGTATGAGAATGTAACCTCTGCCGAGCAGTATAATCTGTTGGAGATGAGCCGTATCAGCGGTTTTGTGGATAGGGCGCGGGGCACCGGGCGTCCCACAAAGAAGGAGCGTCGCAGTTTGGATACATTCATGGAGCCCGTATTCTTTGATGATGATTTCGATGATGAAGAGTAAAGAGATAGCCAAGCGGGCGGAGGCTATCGTCTATGTATATATAAGGTGTTATTATGGTTAATTTGGCGATATTTGTTTCAGGAAACGGCACCAACTGTGAGAATATACTAAGATATTTCAGGGATGATGTAGATGTGAATGTCAGTTTGGTGATCAGCAACAAGGCAGAGGCATTAGCCCTGCAACGGGCAGGAAAGTATGGTGTCCAGTGCAAAGTTCTCACGAGAGGGGAGGTCAATGATGAGCAAGTTATCATGCCTCTGTTGAGAGAGAGCCAGATTGATTTTATCATTCTTGCCGGTTTTCTTCTTTTGCTGCCAACGTTTATAGTAAGGGAGTACGAGCATAAGATAATCAACATCCATCCTGCCCTTCTGCCTAAGTATGGCGGCAAGGGAATGTATGGTATTCACGTGCATGAGGCAGTGAAGGCTGCAGGGGAGAGCGAGACAGGCATCACTATACACTATGTGAATGAGAAGTATGACAGTGGAGACATAATCGCACAGTTCAAGACTCATGTAGAGTCTGATGATACCCCTGAGATGATTGCAGCTAAAGTCCATGAGTTGGAACAGAAGTATTTTCCTCAGATTATAAGGAAAACCATACTGTCATCACGTTGAGGCAACGTAAAAAACAGTTACATTTAAACACCGATATTTACAGTATAAATATACAGTTTTCTTGCAATATTGTAATGTAAGAAATAGGACAAGTAAGGGAAAATTTAGGGTATGGATTGCACATTTTTTCTTTTAGTGTGCAATTTCCATAATATTGTAAATCAGCAATTTAGGAGGAAAATTCGATTAAAAATTGCACACTTGATTTTAATGTGCGCATTTTTGAGAAAAAGACATTTAAAATAAATTAAATACAGCACAAAAAATTGTTTTTTTCATGTTTTAATGTTTATATTTGCAGTACTCTCGTTAGCACCTGTAAAGAGGATAGTCATAATTATTGACATACGGATTCTCGCAACAAATTATAGGTAATAAAAGGCGAAAGGACAACCCTATCAACTAAGGAAAGACCTATCGAAAGGTAAACAGAAATAACAACGAATACAAAAAACTATGTTTGAAAATCTAAGCGACAGATTAGAACGCTCATTCAAGATACTCAAAGGCGAGGGGAAGATAACGGAGATCAACGTTGCCGAGACCTTGAAAGACGTGAGGCGTGCTCTGCTTGATGCCGATGTGAACTATAAGGTAGCAAAGACCTTCACAGATACGGTAAAGCAGAAGGCATTGGGTATGAACGTGCTGACTGCCGTAAAGCCGGGCCAGATGATGGTGAAACTCGTGCATGATGAGCTTGCCGCGCTGATGGGGGGAGAGAGCGTGGGCTTGCGTCTTGAGAGTCGCCCGGCAATAATATTGATGTCAGGACTTCAGGGCTCCGGTAAGACAACATTCTCAGGAAAGTTGGCTAATATGCTGAAGAACAAGCAGAGGAAGAAGCCCTTGCTTGTGGCATGCGACGTTTACCGCCCGGCGGCTATTGAGCAGTTGAAGGTAGTGGCAGAGCAGATAGGCGTACCTGTTTATTCAGAGCCGGGCAGCAAGGATGTCGTTTCTATTGCCAATAATGCCATCCAGGAGGCGAAAGCGAAGGGCAATGACGTGGTAATCATAGATACCGCCGGTCGTCTTGCCGTTGACGAGGAGATGATGCACGAGATAGAGACATTGAAGAACTCCGTGAACCCCGACGAGACGCTGTTTGTGGTTGATTCCATGACCGGTCAGGATGCGGTGAACACGGCAAAGGAATTTAATGACCGTCTTGATTTTGATGGCGTGGTACTCACGAAGTTGGATGGCGATACCCGTGGCGGGGCAGCCATAAGTATCCGCACTGTCGTTACGAAGCCTATCAAGTTCATAGGTACAGGTGAGAAGATGGAGGCAATCGATGTGTTCCACCCTGCCCGAATGGCAGACCGTATTCTTGGAATGGGCGATATCGTAAGTCTTGTGGAGCGCGCCCAGGAGCAGTTTGACGAGGAAGAGGCGCGTCGTTTGCAGAAGAAGATACAGAAGAACAAGTTTGATTTCAATGATTTCCTGAACCAGATACACCAGATTAAGAAGATGGGAAATGTCAAGGAGTTGGCATCCATGATACCTGGTGTAGGCAAGGCAATCAAGGATATAGACATAGATGATAACGCATTCAAGGGCATAGAGGCGATAATCCTCAGTATGACGCCCAAGGAGCGCACCACGCCGGAAATTCTCAACACCAGTCGTCGTCAGCGCATAGCGAAAGGGTCAGGCACTAACATTCAGGAGGTGAACCGTCTGATAAAGCAGTTTGACCAGACGCGTAAGATGATGAAGATGGTAACGAGTCCCAACATGAGCAAGATGATGGGAGCGATGAGGGGAATGCCGCGACGTTAGGAAGAGCAGAAAATAAAGTCCCCGAAGGAAGAAGCAAAGGGGCAGATGAGAATAATATAAACTTAGAAATATGCAATTGATAGATGGTAAGGCTATCTCCGCCAAGATAAAGACGGAGATAGCCGAAGAAGTCAGGCAAATTGTGTCAAGAGGCGGAAAACCCCCACACCTTGCCGCTGTGCTTGTTGGCCATGACGGAGGCAGTGAGACCTACGTGCGCAACAAGGTGATAGCGTGTGAGGCCTGTGGGTTCAAGAGCACACTGATACGCTTTGAGGATGACGTTACCGAGGACAGGCTTCTCCAGCAGGTAAGAGAGTTGAACAAGGACGATGACGTTGACGGCTACATCGTGCAGTTGCCCTTACCGAAGCATATCGATGAGCAGAAGATCATCATGGCGATAGACTATCGTAAGGACGTTGACGGTTTCCACCCTGTAAATGTAGGGCGCATGGCTATCGGGCTGCCGTGTTTCATTTCGGCTACGCCACTTGGCATTCTTACTCTTCTCCGCGAATATGGTATCGAGACATCCGGCAAGAAGTGCGTAATCCTTGGCAGGAGCAACATCGTGGGCAAGCCGATGGCACAGTTGATGTTGCAGAAACAGTATGGAGACTCGACGGTCACGGTGTGCCACAGTCGTTCAAAGACGTTGAAAGAGGAGTGCCGTGCGGCGGACATAATCATTGCCGCGATAGGTCAGCCTAATTTCGTCACGGCTGACATGGTAAAGGAGGGAGCTGTCGTGATAGATGTCGGAACAACGCGGGTTGCCGATGCCACGCGAAAGAGCGGTTTCCGTCTCAACGGTGATGTGAAGTTTGATGAGGTTGCCCCTAAGTGTTCGTATATCAGCCCTGTGCCGGGTGGCGTAGGTCCGATGACAATCTGTTCACTGATGAACAACACGCTGGCGGCAGGCAAGAAGGAGTATTACCGTTGAGAGAGTGAATAATAGATAGACTTAAAAACAAAGAGGTAATGACTGCAGATGAATATTACAGAATAGGTAACAGATACCGTCAGGAGGGCAACTGGCAACAGGCAATCAACAGTTATGTTGAGGCAATAGGTTTGGATCCTGAAAGCCCAGCCGTTGTTGCTAAGGAGATGCTTGACAGTATTCTGAGCTATTATTGCAAAGACATTTACAATCCGTGAGTTAGGCTGGCATTCTTTTCAGGACAACTTGTGTGGGTGCCGGCAGTGATAATAAAAAATAATTTATAATTTATGAGTAGAATAAAAGGAGCTATAATCGTCAATACAGACCGCTGTAAGGGATGTGCCCTGTGTATAGAGGCTTGTCCGAAGTCGGTGATAGCATTGTCAAAGAAAGTCAACGTCAGTGGTTATCCGTATGTGGAGACAATAAATCCCGATGACTGTATCGGTTGCGCCTCTTGTGCGATAGTATGTCCAGACGGGTGTATCACGGTTTACAAAAAAAGAATGGAGGAATAATAGGTATGGCAGAGAAGGAAATAACATTGTTGAAAGGAAACGAGGCGATAGCCCAT
>JAJPZD010000010.1 GCA_021204605.1 Prevotella sp. | reverse complement strand
TAACTCAATTAAAACGTTCTGGACTTGATAAATATGCTTATCTTTTTCTTGCCCCGATAGTCCAACGTTTATCAGAAAAATACAGTTTCAATCGTGAGATAAATGATGACCGAATAAAAAGAGAAAAACTGTTGCTTCCAGCCAACGATAAAGGAGAAGTGGATTTTGCTTTTATGTCGGACTATATGAAACAAGTTGAAAATGACATTCTGAAATCGACAATAGATAAATTTCTGAGAAAATACCTATGAAAGTATCTTGGTTATAGACAATGAGGCAATAGGGAGCGGCAACAGAACACCCTTTTGGTTGTTTGGCTGTTTATATTAATGCTGTTTAGAGGACATACAAAAACCGGCACTGAAAAATGCCGGTTGGTAAATATGTCTGTTCCGATAGGTGTGGACAGATTATCAATAAATACATCAGATTAGATTCATACCAAGTTTTTCACACTCCTTCATCATGTCATCCGGCCAGATGCTTGCCTGGATCTCACCGACATGAGCCTTATGCAGAAGAACCATGCACAGACGGCTCTGACCGATACCGCCTCCAATGCTCTGCGGCAGCTCGCCAGACAGCAGTCGTTTGTGGAAATACAGATTCTCACGCTCCTCTTTGCCCGCGATTTTGAGCTGACGCAGCAACGCCTGCTTGTCAACACGGATACCCATAGACGACAATTCAACGGCACAATCGAGGATAGGATACCATATAAGGATGTCGCCGTTCAGACCTTTATAGCCATCGGAGTTTATTGTCGTCCAGTCGTCATAGTCAGGAGCGCGCCCGTCGTGTGGCTCGCCGTTGGTAAGTTTATCACCGATACCTATGATAAACACAGCGCCATATTTCTCGCATATAAGGTTCTCACGCTCCTTGACACTCTTGTCGGGGTACATCGCAAGAAGTTCCTCACTGTGAATGAAATGTATTTTGGAAGGCAGGAAAGGTTTGATGTTGGAGTAGCTCTCGCAGACAAGATATTCCGTGCGCAGGATAGCCGCATAGATACGCTTCACGATATTCTTCAGAAAGTCAAGATTGCGCTGGTCTTCGGTGATTGCCTCTTCCCAGTCCCACTGGTCAACATACAGCGAGTGAAGGTTGTCAAGTTCCTCATCCGCCCTGATAGCGTTCATATCAGCATAAACACCATAACCAGGTTGCACGCTATACTCAGCAAGCGTGAGACGCTTCCACTTTGCCAACGAGTGTACCACCTCTGCCTTTGCCTCGCCAAGATCCTTTACAGGGAACGTCACGGGACGCTCCACGCCATTCAGGTCATCATTGATACCAAGCCCTTTCAACACGAAAAGCGGTGCGGTGACACGCCTAAGACGGAGCTCTGTGGAAAGGTTCTGCTGGAAAAACTCCTTGATCAGTTTTATACCCTGCTCTGTCTGGTGGATGTCCAACAGAGCCTCATAGTTAACGGGTTTTATCAGTTTACTCATGATTTTAATAATATTTCTTCTATTAGATTGGCTGCAAAGGTATAAAAACATTATTAAAAAGCAAGAAAAATGTGTTTAAAAATTGCAAATTGCAATTTTATTCACTCTTTTAACTATCATTTTGCACAAAAACATTGTTTACTGGTTACTTTTTTCTTGCATGTGAGAGAGATACCGGCAAGTTTGAAAATCAAAACACAAATATAATAAAAACAAATATGCCTCGTTAAAGTTATAGGATACAAATACCAAAAAATTAACCGTCATTAATAAAACGAAAAACGCATGAAAAAAATACTCCTTTGCCTTATCGTTGCTCTCACGGCGGTAATGCCCTATAATTTCTATGCGAAAGACATATACGTTTCCACATCTTTCCATGAGCCTGCCGATGAGGGACTGCGCTTCATCTATAGTTACGATGGCGTGCATTGGGACTCCATTCAAGGCACGTTCCTTCATCCGGAAGTAGGCAACCAAAAAGTGATGCGCGACCCTTCTATCGTGAAAGGTCCAGACGGCACTTTCCACCTTGTCTGGACTTCAAGCTGGAAAGGCGACAAGGGCTTCGGTTATGCCTCGTCAAAAGACCTTATCCATTGGAGCGAAGAACAGTTTATAACCGTTATGGACGACCCTACGACGGTGAACGTTTGGGCGCCCGAACTGTTTTACGATGACGTAAAAAATCAGTTTATGATTGTATGGGCTTCTTGCATACCGGGAAAATTTCCCGACTATCTCGAAGACCATGACAACAACCACCGGTTGTATTATGTTACCACAAAAGACTTCAAGACATTCAGCAAGGCGGCACTGCTCATAGATCCTGATTTCAGTTGCATTGATGCCACATTGCTGAAGCGGGGCAACGACGACTATGTCATGGTGCTGAAAGACAACTCCCGCAAGGAGCGCAACATCAAGGTGGCTTTCGCGAAATCGCCCTACGGGCCGTGGAGCAAGGCATCAGAGTCGTTTACGGAGAGTTTCTGCGAGGGACCTTCCACAGCATACGTTGATGGCTGGTATTATATCTACTACGACTCCTACCGACATGGGATTTATGGAGCTTCACGCACAAAGGACTTCATCGAGTTTGAGGATCAGACAGGTGAGGTGAGTTTTCCTGTCGGGCATAAGCATGGCACTGTGTTCATGGCTTCGGAGGAGATAGTAAACAACCTGAAAAAGGAGAACCGTGATGCCGTGCATTATACAGGCAAGACCATTGCAACACCGTCACGACACGACGGTGGACTGTCGCCTGTTATCGGTGCGCACAACATACAGACGTGGCGAGGAGAGCAGGGCTGGCTCTATAACCACCAACCGATGATAGCCTACTGGAACGGCAAGTTTTATATGCACTATCTCACCGACCCTCGCAGTGAGCACGAGCCACCTGGAAAGACGATGCTGCAGACATCCTCTGACGGATATACGTGGAGTGGACAGACAGTACTGTTCCCTGAATATAACGTTCCTGACGGTTTCACAAAACCGAACCTCCCCGGCGTTGAGGCGAAAAACCTGAAAGCCATTATGCACCAACGCGTGGGCTTCTATGTGTCTAAAAGTAACAAATTGATTGCCATAGGCAACTATGGCGTGGCACTCACCCCTACCGATGACCCTAACGACGGCAACGGCATAGGGCGTGTGGTAAGGGAGATAAAGACTGACGGCACATTCGGAGACATCTATTTCATTTACTATAATCACGGTTTCAGTGAGAAGAACACCGATTACCCGAATTACAAGAAGTCGAAAGACAAGGAATTTGTGAAAGCCTGCGATGAACTCATTGCCGACCCGATGATGCGTATGCAGTGGGCGGAGGAGGCCGACCGCAATGATGATATCCTGCCGTTGAAAACGCCATATAAGGCATTCTGTGGCTATACCCTTCCCGATGGGCGCAAGGTGGCTCTTTGGAAACATGCACTCACGAGTATGAGCAGCGACGGTGGCAACACTTGGCGCACTCCTGTTTACAGGGCACATGGTTTTGTTAACTCCAACGCCAAGATCTGGGGTCAACGCCTCTCTGATGGCACATACGCCACTGTCTATAACCCTGCGGAATACCGTTGGCCGCTCGCCATTTCCCTTAGTGCCGATGGTCTGGAATACACCACTCTGAACTTAGTGAGCGGAGAGGTTACGCCAGAACGCCACTGGGGGCTCTACAAGAGTTACGGTCCACAATACACACGTGGCATCCAAGAGGGCAACGGCACGCCGCCTGACAACAAACTGTGGGTGGCATATAGCATGAACAAGGAGGACATCTGGGTGGCAAGCGTTCCAGTACCAGTTAAAATCAAAGCGACAGAACACGCAAGTGTCAGTTTCAGTGAATATGGGAAGTTGGCTGACATGACCGATTGGAACATCTATTCTCCTCTTTGGGCTCCCGTCTCGCTCAACGGCAAGTGGCTTGTCCTCAGCGACAAAGATCCATACGACTACGCAAGGGTAGAAAAAGTGATTCCCGCGACAAAGGAACTGACCGTTGACTTTGACGTTAAGGCGGCACAGAACGATCACGGGCAACTGAACATCGAGTTCCTCGATGA
The DNA here is from genome assembly GCA_021204605.1 of Prevotella sp. Taxonomy (GTDB): domain Bacteria; phylum Bacteroidota; class Bacteroidia; order Bacteroidales; family Bacteroidaceae; genus Prevotella. The sequence goes on along the minus strand of JAJPZD010000010.1, from coordinate 25,359 downwards.
CAAGGGGAATATGTGCACACGTATCGTGATTGACTCTTTGGCTACGATAAAGGTGAAGGGAGGCGCGCGCTACGGTGGATTAGTGAAAAACTATGAGGCTGACAAGGAATACCATATCACCGCAAAACTGTCGGTTGACGGTCATGTGGGTACTTATTTCGTTGACGGCAAGAAAATCACCTCAAGGATGTTCGACACGCCTGTCGAGGCTATCACAAGGGTAGTGTTCCGCACCGGCGACGTCTTTGACAAGCCAGACTACGAGACGCCGGCAGACCAGACGGAGGATATGCCCCGCGCTGACGAGGAAGACCCGCTTGCAACGTTCTACATAGCCAATTTCACAACGGCATCATCAGACGCTGATGCTACGGCTGCTGTGTTGAGATACGACGACTATGCCCATCACATAGATTACTTCAACGCTATGGAGGATGAGAACATCGTTACCGACATCCCTAACAGCGAGGCTTCTGAATGGCTAAGCAAGAATATTCCTCTATTCGACTGTCCAGACAAGGATTTCGAGGAGATATATTATTTCCGGTGGTGGTCTTTGAGGAAACATATCAAGCGCACACCGGTGGGCTACGGCATGACAGAATTTCTCGTTCCTCGCTCCTACGCCGACAAATACAACCTGATAGCCTGCGCTATCGGCCATCATATTATGGAGACACGCTGGCTTAGAGATACTACCTATCTCCACCAAATCCTCAATACATGGTATTATGGCAACGACGGCAAGGCGATGAAGAAAATGGAGCGGTTCAGTTCGTGGAACCCTGCCGCTGTCTATGAGGCTTACAAGGTGCTTGGCGACACCACATTCATGATCAGTCTGTTGCCCTCACTTGAAGAGGAATATGCCCGTTGGAAGGGCAGTAACAGATTTGACAGCGGACTGTATTGGCAGGGCGACGTGCAGGACGGCATGGAGGAGAGCATCAGTGGCGGCCGTAGGAAACAATATGTACGCCCCACTATCAACAGTTATATGTATGGCAACGCCCGTGCTTTGTCAGCTATGACTGTTTTAGATAGAGATAAGAGCAAAGCAATAGCATACGACAAGGATGCCGATGAGTTGAAGTCGCTCATCGAGAATAATCTGTGGAACGAAAAACAATCCTTCTTTGAGACGATGCGTGGCGACACCCTCGCCGCCGTGCGTGAGGCGATAGGTTTCATCCCTTGGTATTTCAACCTGCCTGACGGCGGCAAATATGATGATGCATGGAAACAGATAAACGACGAGAAAGGGTTCTCAGCCCCATACGGTCTTACCACCGCAGAGAGACGACACCCGGAGTTCCGCACACACGGCACCGGCACGTGCGAGTGGGACGGTGCGATTTGGCCCTTTGCAACCTCGCAGACGCTCACCGCAATGGCTAATTATCTGAATGACTACCCATCACCAGTCATTTCAGACACTACTTTCTTCCAACAGATGAAACTGTACGTGGAATGTCAGCACAAGAGGGGCAGACCGTATATTGGAGAGTATCTCGACGAGACCAACGGGGCATGGCTCATGGGCGACCAGGAGCGCAGCTATTATTACAACCACTCCACATTCGCCGACCTGATAATCACCGGGATAGTGGGGTTGCGCCCACAGGCTGATGGCAGTATCGTGGTTAACCCACTCTTACCGGTAGGCACTTGGGACTATTTCTGTCTCGACAATGTCAACTACCATAGCAACGTCATCACCATAATATATGATAAGGATGGGCAACACTACCATCAGGGCAAAGGACTTATCCTGCTTGTCAATGGGAAACAGGTGGCGCAGCGTGATGAACTTGGAAAACTTCTCTATAAAGATATAAGCAAATGAAAAAACTAATCTTTCCTGTGCTGCTGCTCGTCTGCACCGTCGTGGAAGCACAGACCTTCGAGAGCAAATATGCAAGACCGCTCAGTGAGGTGATCAACAAGGTGTCGAAACAGTTTGGTGTGAAACTCCAATGTGATGTTGACACAACGGGCCTGATGCTGAATTACGCCGACTTCCGAATACGTTCCTACTCTATTGACGAGACGTTGAGGAACATCACAGCGCCCTTCGACTTTGTGGCATCAAAGCAGAATGACACTTTCTATAAGATAAAAAAATATGAATATCCCCGCAGAGTGCCGGATGACGGTGTGAAACTCATCGCCTATCTCTCCTCGCTTTGCAATGACCTCGACTCCTGGGAAGCCCGCAAAGCAATACTGAAAAAAGAGGTGCGTGAAAACCTCGGCATCGACCCGTTGCTTGCCCAATGCTCTACCGAAGCACCTGAATACGGTGAGACAAGGACTTACGAGGGATATACCGTGCAGAATTTCCGCCTGAAAACTGTCAACGGCCATACTGTATGCGGTTCTATCTATGCCCCGGCTACAAAAGGCAAGCACCCCCTGATAATCTGTCCTAACGGTCATTTCGCCATCGGCAGATACGGTGCCGTGCAGCAGCAGCGTCTCGGCACGTTGGCGCGCATGGGAGCTATCTGTGTTGACTATGATCTGTGGGGCTGGGGCGAGTCGGAGGATGAAGTCGGAGAGCCGGCCCACCAGACTTCTGAGGCACACGTCATGCAGGCTGTCAACGGCATAAGGATACTCGACTGGATGATTAAGCGCAAGGATGTTGACACTGAAAGGATAGGCGTCAACGGCGGCTCCGGTGGCGGTTCACAGACTGTGCTCCTCTCTGTGTTGGATGACCGCTATACCGCCTCCAACCCCGTTGTCAGTATGTCCTCATGGTTCGACGGCGGTTGCCCTTGCGAGAGTGGCATGCCTATCCAACTGTCTGGAGGAGGCACGTGCAACCCGGAACTTGCCGCCACATTCGCTCCCCGTCCGATGATGATTGTCAGCGATGATGGCGACTGGACAGCCACCACGCCCAACCTTGAATATCCGTTCATCAAGCGCATCTACGGTTTCTATGGCAAGGAGGACAATGTGCAGAACATACACCTTCCAGGCGAGATACACGACTTCGGTCCTAACAAGCGTAATGCCGTGTATAAGTTTTTCGCTGAGGTGTTCGGACTTGATGCCACGATGATCGACGAGGACAAGATAAAGATTGAAGAAGAGAAAGACCTAAGATTTACACCACGACAGAAATGAGAAAAATACTTTTTACAGCCACAATGTTAGTTGCTGTTAGCTGTGCGGCACAGGACATTTCCAATTCAGAGAGCCACCACATCCTTTGGTACGACACCCCTGCTGCAGTCTGGACGGAGGCACTGCCTATCGCCAACAGCAAACTCGCCGCGATGATTTTCGGCAAGCCATCTGTTGAGCGGTTGCAGCTCAACGAGGAGACAATATGGGGCGGCAGACCTAACAACAACGCCAACCCGGAGGCGAAGGAGTACCTGCCGAAAGTCAGGCAATTAGTGTGGGACGGCAAGTATAAGGAGGCACAGGACATGGCAACAGCTCACGTGCAGTCGAACACCAACCAGGGTATGCCATACCAGCCCTTTGGTGATATTTATATCAGTTTTCCCAATCAGGGGGAATACACCGACTATTACCGTGAGTTGTCTCTTGACTCGGCACGCTCGATTACCCGTTATACTGTTGACGGTGTAACCTACCAACGTGAATATATTTCTTCTTTGTCAGACAACGTGATAACGGTGCGCCTAACGGCAAGCAAGAAAGGCATGATAACCTGCAACGCCATTTTCACATCTCCCCATCAGGATGTCTCCGTCTGGTCGGAGAATGACGAGATTGTTCTTTACGGCAACAGCGGTCAGCATGAGGGCTTGAAAGGCAAGGTTACGTTCACGGGGCGTGCAACGGCAAAGGTCAAGGGCGGTACCATGCTTAGCAAGGATGGCGTGCTGCAAATAAAGGAGGCAGACGAGGCGATTATCTACATCACTATCGCCACAAACTTCAAGAGCTACAACGACATCAGTATCAACGATACTATCCTGTCGGAAAACATACTGAGAGAGGCACTGAAAACCGACTACAACGACATGAAAGCCGCTCACTTGGCTAAATACAAAAGTCAGTTTGACCGTGTGAAACTCAATCTCGGAGAGGATGAATATGCAGATCTCACTACCGACAAGCGCATCGAACAGTTTAGCGAACATACCGATTTACATCTTGTTGAGACGTATTTCCAGTTCGGCCGTTACCTGCTAATCAGCACCTCGCAGCCCGGCACACAGCCGCCTACACTGCAAGGTATGTGGAACGACAAACTGCTGCCTTCGTGGGACAGCAAATACACTTGCAACATCAACCTTGAGATGAACTATTGGCCTGCGGAGGTGACAAACTTATCCGACCTCACACAACCGTTGTTCTCGCTTATCAAAGACGTAAGTGTAACAGGGCAGGAAGCGGCAGACATCATGTATGGCGCTAACGGTTGGGTGCTTCACCACAACACCGACTTGTGGCGTGTTACCGGTGCTATCGACAAGGCACCTTCCGGTCTGTGGTGTACCGGCGGTGCATGGCTCTGCCAACACCTGTGGGAACATTATCTTTACACCGGCGACAAGAATTTCCTTGCTGATGTATATCCTATAATGGAGAATGCCGCCCGTTTCCTCAATCAGGTGATGGTGAAAGACCCTACAGACACCTACTGGCTCATCTGTCCGAGTCTGTCCCCCGAAAACCAGCACCCTTACGATGCCACCACTGCGGCAGGCGTTACTATGGACAACGAACTGATTTTTGATCTGTTCAACCATGTTATCACTGCGGCCGACATTTTGGGAAAGACGTCAGAGGCGACAATAATAGACAGTCTTAAAAACAAGCTCGATGGTATGCTTCCGTTGCAGACAGGCCGTTGGGGGCAGTTGCAAGAGTGGAAAGATGACTGGGATGATCCAGAGGACATCCACCGCCATGTGTCTCATCTTTATGGCCTATATCCAAGCAACCAGATCTCACCATTCCGCACACCAGAACTGACGGCGGCCGCACGCACATCACTTATCCACCGTGGCGACCCGTCCACCGGCTGGAGCATGGGCTGGAAGGTATGCCTGTGGTCCCGCCTGCTCGACGGCAACCATGCCTTCCGTCTTATCGGTAACCAACTGACATTAGTGCGCAACGAGTTGAAGAAAGGCGGTACATATCCTAACCTTTTCGATGCACATCCGCCCTTCCAGATTGATGGCAATTTCGGCTGCACGGCAGGTATTGCAGAGATGCTCCTGCAAAGCCATGACGGTTTCGTGTATCTCCTTCCGGCATTGCCTGATGCATGGGCTGACGGCGAGGTAAGCGGACTGAAAGCACGAGGTGGTTTCGAGGTGGCTATCAAGTGGAAAGCCGGCAAGGTAACGCGCGCCACGTTCAAGGCAGAAGTCGGCGGCAACCTGCGCATACGTTCCGCCGTGCCTCTCACGGGCAAGGGTCTGAAACCGGCAAAGGGAGAGAACAGTAATCCTCTGTTTGCCACACCAAAAGGCGTGAAGCAGCAAATAAATTACCCTGATGAGATTGAGCCTCTGCCAGAACTGCAAAAGACATACCTCTATGACCTTGCCACAAAGAAGGGCGAGAGTTACACGGTTTACGCAAAATAAAATTTTTCATTTTTCATTCTTCATTTTAAATTTTAAATTTATGAACAAAACATCAAACAATATTTTCCCCTTCTGCAAAGTCCTCCACAGGGGGGATTTAGGGGGCTTTTTTACCCATATCTTGAACATTCCCCTTAGGGGAGCTTGGGGACTGTTTTTTCTTTTGGCATCTCTCTCCATCGCCGCCGATGATATTTACAAGCCATGGAGCAACGGCAAACTTGTGGTGTCAGAAAACAGCAAGTTCCTCGTTCACGAGAACGGCACGCCGTTTTTCTGGCTCGGTAACACGGCATGGCTGCTGCCTGAACGCCTCAACCGTGAGGAGGCGGAGTTTTATTTAGATGCCGAGCGCAAGGCGGGCTACAACGTTGAGCAGATACAGGTGCTGAACGCAATCCCCACATTCAATATCTACGGATATGCCGCCAACAATGCAGAATTCGACTTCTCCAATGTTTCCAAAGAAGGAGTATATGGCTATTGGGAGCACCTCGACTATATCGTTGATGTGGCAGAGCGCAACGGCATATACATTGCGATGGACTGTATTTGGGGCTCCATGATACCGCAAATGGATGTCAGCAAGGGCGAGGCATTGGGAACGTTCCTTGCGGAACGTTATAAGGACAAGCCAAACATCATCTGGATGATTGGAGGTGATATTATGGGCGACAAGTCGCCTGAGATCTGGGACGCCATGGCAAGGGCTATAAAGCAGATTGACCCTGACCACCTTATGACATTCCACCCACGAGGCAGGACAACCTCCGCACGCTGGTTCAACGACCGCGACTGGCTCGACTTCAACATGTTCCAGAGCGGACACAGGCGGTATGGGCAGCGTAACGGCGATGGCGACTACACGATCAAAGAAAATACAGAGGAGGACAACTGGCGGTATGTTGACCTAAGTTGGGAGAAATCGCCTATCCGTCCTGTTCTCGACGGTGAGCCTTCATACGAGGACATACCACAGGGACTGCACGACTTACAAGCTCCCCGTTGGATGGATTACGACGTAAGGCGATATGCCTACTGGTCGGTTTTCGCCGGCTCCTTCGGGCATACCTACGGTCACAACTCGATAATGCAGTTTATCCGTCCTGGCCTGCTTGCCTCTTACGGAGCGGAGACCCCATGGTGGGATGCCATCAAAGACCCAGGCTACAACCAGATGAAATATCTGAAATGGCTCATTCTCTCCTTGCCGTTCACAGAGAGAGTGCCCGACCAGAGTATCATCGCGAGTCAGAATGGTGAGCGTTACGACCGCATAATAGCCACAAGGGGCAACGACTACCTGCTTGTATATAACTACAGTGGCAAACCGATGAGCATTGACCTCTCCAAGATAAGCGGCAAGAAGAAGAATGTTTGGTGGATGAACCCATGCGACGGCACGCTGACCTACTTAGGAGAGTTCGACTCTAAAATTACCGAGTTCACCTACGATGCCGCCTACCTACGTGGCTCCGACCGTGTACTCATCGCCATCGACACCGACAAGGACTACATCTCCAAAGATGCTGCTCAACTCTCCGAAAAACATTAAAACAAAAATCTCATGATAGTATGATAAGAAATATTTGTAAATATTCAAACTACTTGAAAGCGATTCACAAGCAAAAGCGAATTTTTCATTTTTCATTTTTCATTTTTCATTTGGCATTGCTTCCCCTTTGTGTATTTGCAGAAAGCAATGCCATTGGCAATGTCACGGTCAGTGTCACAGATTTGCGTACCGAGCGCATGATAAGCCCCATGTCCATCGACACCCCCACTCCCCGTTTAGGTTGGCGTATTGTAACCAATGGCGATACACCCACAACCCAACTGTCGTTATCTAATCAAGAAGTCCCCCTTAGGGGGGATTTAGGGGGCTCTGGCACTATTATGCAGACCTCTTATCATATTATCGTATCATCGTCTTTCGACAAGGCGCAGGCTTTGGAGGGCGACCTGTGGGATGTTTCCGCCGACACCGACCAGTCGCAGTGGATTACCTACGCAGGTAAGGAGCTCCGCAGCGACACCCGTTGCTACTGGCGTGTACAAGTCAACACTACGCAAGGTCTATCCGAATGGAGTGATATAGCCTCTTGGAATGTTGGACTGCTTACCGAGTCCGATTGGAAAGGACAATGGATAGGACTTGACTATGCCATGCCGTGGGACAGTCTTACGGTGCACAGCCGGTTGTCATCCCGTTACCTCCGCACCGAGTTCAAGGTTACGAAGCCCATAGTCCGTGCCACCCTCTACATCTCCGGTCTTGGTATGTACGAGGCTTTCATCAACGGACAGCGCATCGGCGATCAGGTTCTCTCTCCCGCGCCTACCGACTACCGCAAGACGGTGCTCTATAACGCTTTCGATGTTACTTCTCTACTGAACGCCGACAACAATGCTATCGGCGTTACACTTGGCAACGGGCGTTTCTTCACAATGCAGCAGAATAAGAAACTCTACAAAATAAACAATTTCGGTTTTCCCAAGCTAAGGCTCAACCTAATTATCGAATATACCGATGGCTCTAAATACACCGTCTCCTCCGACAACAAATGGCGGCTCACGGCAGATGGGCCGATACGTTCCTCCAACGAGTACGACGGAGAGATCTACGATGCACGCAAAGAACTTGGCGACTGGACTACTGTGGGTTACGATGACTCAGCATGGCTATTGGCAGAGCGTGCGGCAATTCCTCAAGGCACGCTGCGTGGCGCAATGTCAGAGAATATGCGTGTTCTCAAGTCGCTCCCTCCTGTCAGCGTGCAAAAGCGTGGTGACGGTTTCCTTGTTGACATGGGACAGAACATGGCGGGCTGGCTCCGGTTGCGTATCTCCAACGCCACCCCCGGTGATACCGTATTCATCTGCTTTGCAGAGACTCTCGACTCTATCGGTAATCTCTACCGCGACAACCTGCGCACCGCCATCGCCACTGACAAGTATGTGCCTGACGGTAATGAAAACGGACGCTGGTTTACCCCTTCGTTCACTTATCATGGTTTCCGTTACGCCCTTATCTCCGGAATACCATCCATCACAAAGGATGATGTTATCGGGGATGTGATTTCCGACGACATGACATTCACGGGCGACTTCCACTGCGGCGACACCATACTCAACAAGATATTCCGAAACGCACAATGGGGTGTCCTCGCAAACTACAAGGGCATGCCTGTTGACTGTCCGCAGCGTGATGAGAGGCAGCCCTGGCTTGGCGACCGTGCGCGAGGCTGTTTCGGTGAGGCGTTTCTGTTTGACAACGACAACCTATATGCCAAGTGGAGTCGTGATATCGTAGAGGCGCAGCGTGAGGACGGCTGCATCCCCGATGTCGCGCCTCCTTTCTGGAACTACTATTCCGACAACGTAACATGGCCCTCCACGCTCCCCTTCGCCCTCGAAATGCTCTATAACCAATACGGCGATGATGCTCCTCTAAGAAAATATTACCCTGCCGTGAAAAAGTGGCTCGCTCACCTCAACTACCAGTATGGCAAGAACGGACTGATGCCGCGTGATAAATACGGTGACTGGTGTGTGCCGCCGGAGGATCTCTCACTGATACATTCCGAAGATCCGGCACGTATCACTGATGGCACTCTGATAGCCACGGCATACTACTTCCGCCTCTGTACCCTCATGCAGCGTTTCGCCAAGATTCTTGGCTATGAGGATGACGTGAAAGAATATGCAGACTTGGCACAAGAGACAAAAGACGCTTTCAACCGTGAGTTTCTTAATATCAACAAAGGCAGTAGCGTTCTCCCCGAAGAGAACCTGCTTCTCTATCCCGACAGCACTTTTTATGGTAACAACACGGTTACGGCTAATCTCCTGCCCCTCTCCTTTGGTATGATTGATGATGAATATGTGCGCGATGAAGTACAGAAAAATATCATTGCCAACATAATATCCAAAAACAACGGCTTCATATCATGCGGAATAATCGGTGTGCAATGGCTGTTGCACGCTCTTACAGACATGAACCGCACTGACATCGCTTGGCTTCTCGCTACCAACAAAAACTACCCCAGTTGGGGATACATGACCGAGAAAGGAGCTACCACGATTTGGGAACTCTGGAACGGCGACACGGCTGACCCTGCGATGAACAGCGGCAACCATGTGATGCTGCTCGGTGACCTCCTCTCCTGGCTCTTTGAGGACGTGGCAGGCATACGCTCCGACAGTATTCTCACCGGTTTCAAACGTATCATAATGAAACCAGACTTCCTCTGCGATGAGCTCGATGACATCGATGCCTCCTACCGCTCAATCTATGGCGATATAATAAGCCGCTGGCACAAGCAAAACGGCATTCTCTACTGGCACGTGGAAATCCCTGCCAACACCACCGCCCTGCTTTATCTGCCCGATGGCTCGCAAAGGGAAACAGGTTCTGGTATTTACGACATCACCGCTCCTATCCCATTGCCTGACAATGCCATAATCTGCGATGAGTTTCTCTACAAACAGACATCATTCCCTGAATGTCACTCCGCTACTATCGCCGAGACGACAGGCGGTGACCTCGTGGCGACTTATTTCGGCGGTACTAAGGAGCGCAACCCTGACGTGTGCATCTGGGTGTCGCGAAAGCCGAAAGGCTCTACCGAATGGACAGAACCGCAATTGGTGGCTGACGGTATAATGTCTGACACTCTGCGCAAGGCATGTTGGAATCCCGTGATCTATCAGAACCCCAATGGAGAATTGCAGATATATTTCAAGATAGGCGAGTCGGTGTCTGATTGGACTGGCTGGATAGTGCGCTCCAACGACAACGGCATTACATGGTCTGCACGAGAGCCTTTGCAGGAGAATTATCTTGGACCCGTAAAAAACAAGCCTGTCCTATCCAACGGCAGACTCATAGCGCCGACAAGCGTGGAGAAAGGCGGCTGGCGTATCTATTTCGAGTATTCCGATGACAATGGCACTACTTGGAAACGTACTGACTTTGTGGAGACCGACAGCATCAAGCAGGTAATAAGTCCCGATACAAAAGAGCCCCCAACCACCAAAGATGCCGATAATCCAGAACTCATAGATACCGAATTGACGGACAATCAAGTTAATTCCGAAACAGAGAAATTGGAGCCAGCAATAAAAGCGATACAGCCCTCGATAATAACATTAGCGGATGGAACATTGGCAGCACTTGCAAGAACCCGCAGCGAGCATATCGGAATAACGTACAGCCATGACAATGGTATTACCTGGTCAAAACTCCAACTGATTGACGTGCCCAACAACAACAGTGGGCTCGATGCGGTCACTCTTAGAGATGGCAAGCATGTGATGATTTGCAACGACAAGCCGATACCTCATGGAATAAAGAACGGCAAGGGTGTCCGCACCCCCCTGTCGCTGCTTATATCTGACGATGGTATCAACTGGGAGCACTGGATTACCCTTGAGGACTCCCCCGTGAGTCAATATTCCTATCCATCAATCATACAGACTTCCGATGGACACGTTCACTGCATCTACACGTGGAGAAGGCAACGCATCAAACACGTTGAGCTTGTGCCGCCGGCAAGTTAAGAGTTAAGAGATAAGAGTTAAGAGTTCTCTCTTGCTTGAGACTTTGCTTGACTTGTTTTTGACATTAATAAGTGGAAATATGTTAACACAGAATATATAATACGGCATTAAATTTCAGTAAATAATTATGAGCATCATTTCCGACAAGACGGCTAAATTCATCAAACGTCTCATCAAGATGATTGACTACTTACAGAATAAAAAAATCGACAAGAAAGGAAAGGAAATTTTGGATCAAGTATTTCGGAGTGGTACAAGTATCGGGGCAAACTTAGCCGAAGCACGGTTTGCACAGAGCAAAGCAGATTTCATCAGTAAGATGAGTATTGCATTGAAAGAAGCCAATGAGACAGAACATTGGCTAACAACACTTCATGTTGCCAAATACCTTACTAACGAGGAGTACACCTCCATATTCCGTGACAATGATGTAATAATCAGCATACTTGTCAAAATTATCAAAACAACCAAGGAAAATGATTTAAAAGAAACCCAAACAAAATCAAGAAAATGAAACGATTAATAGTTTTCCTTTTTATATTATGTGCAATAAGCACAAGTGCAGACACAGCAAAAAAATTGTCAAGAGTTAATGCATATAAGCAAGGAGCCAAGCAAGAACGAACTCTTAACTCTTATCTCTTAACTCTTAACTCAACACCATCCATAGCTGGCCTTTATCCCATTGAGAATAGCGGTCGTGTCGTTTTTAGCGCATCTCCCGGCTGGCGTTTCCACCTCGGTGATATTGATGGAGCGGCAGCGACTGATTATAACGACACCGATTGGCAAATAGTGAATGTTCCACACTCCGTAAAGCTAATGCCTTCGGAGGCGAGCGGCTCACGCAACTATCAGGGTATCGCCTGGTATCGCAAGCATTTCGTGGTTCCCTCCGAAATGCAAGGGAAAAATATCACCCTTCATTTCGAGGGAATAATGGGCAAACAGCGTGTTTATGTCAACGGCAACCTCGTATGTGAGCACCTCGGTGGCTATACACCAATCAGCATTGACCTTTCCTCTCTCGGCATTTCCGCCGGCGATTCCTGTCTTATTGCCGTGATGACCGACAACAGTGATGACAAGACATTTCCACCTGGCAAGAAGCAGTCGGCACTCGACTTCTGCTATCATGGTGGCATTTACCGCGATGTGTGGCTAATCGGCAAGTCGCCAATATCAATCACAGATGCAGTGGAGAGTCACAAAATAGCCGGTGGTGGCGTGTTCCTGCACTATGACAATATCTCTGAAAGCTCGGCAGACGTTTTCATCAACGTAGAAATCAACAACGGTACTGAAACGCCGTCTTCTCCAGCCGTTATAGCCGTAATAAAAGACACTCTCGGCAGCACCGTAGCGACATTAAAGAAATCCATGGGCATAGCTCCCGGCGATACCGCGACCGCATATCTTAGAACGACTCTAAAAAATCCTCACTTATGGTCTCCCGAATCGCCTTATCTCTACCACGTGGAGATAACAGTGCAGCAGGGCGGCAAGATAGTTGACGGCGGCATGGTGCGCATGGGCATCCGCAATGCCGAGTTCCGTGGCAAGGACGGTTTCTGGCTCAACGGCAAGCCCTATCACCAGATGATCGGAGGCAACCGCCATCAAGACTTCGCATACGTCGGCAATGCGTTGCCCAACTCACAGCAGTGGCGCGATGCCAAGCGTCTCAAGGATGCCGGCATGATGATTGTTCGCTGCGCCCACTACCCCATGGACCCGACTTTCATGGATGCCTGCGATGAACTTGGACTATTCGTCATCGTACCCACACCTGGCTGGCAGTACTGGAACAAAGACCCACAGTTCGCAGAGCGTGTTCACGACAACACCCGCACTATAATCCGCCGTGACCGCAACCACCCTTGTGTGCTGCTGTGGGAGCCGATTCTCAACGAGACACGCTATCCTGGAGACTTCGCCATCGATGCTTTGAATATCACCCGTGAGGAGTTTCCCTATCCTGGCAGACCGCTTGCCGTAGCAGACTCGCAGTCGGAAGGGGTGATGGACAACTACGACGTACTGTACGACTGGCCTGAGAATATCGGCAATGGCACTCTCCCCGATGACAAGTGCATATTCACACGCGAGTTCGGTGAGATGGTGGATGATTGGTATGCCCACAATTGCCTCAACCGTGCCGCACGCGTCTGGGGTGAAAAGCCCATGCTCCTTGCCGCACTCTCCCTTTGCGACACCTACGGCACGATGTTTCATGGTCAGAGGCAGTTCATCGGCGGTTGCCAGTGGCATCCCTTCGACCACCAGCGCGGTTATCATCCCGACCCTTATTATGGGGGTATCTATGATGCTTTCCGGCAGAAGAAATACGCCTTCGAGATGTTCCGCTCACAGGTGACCGACTCTGAACCGATGGTGTTCATCGCCAATGAGATGACACAGTTCTCCGATAGCAATGTGGTAGTGTTCTCCAACTGCGACAGCGTGCGGCTCACAGCCTTCGATGGAGACATTACGCAGACCTTGCCCGTAGTACACGACCCTGATGGCATTCCTTGCACTCCCGTGGTGTTCAAGGGATTCTGGGACTTCTGGAAAGCCCGCGAGTACAGTTACAAGCAGCGTGACTGGCAGCGTGTGTCTCTCCTTGCGGAGGGAATACGCAATGGCGAGGTTGTGACATCACAGAAGAAGATGCCTTCACGCCGCTCCACTAAGATACGTCTTTATGCCGACAGTCTCGGCAAGCCTCTCACGGCAGACGGCAGCGATTTCATCGTGATTGTGGCAGAGATAACCGACGATGAGGGCAATGTAAAGAGACTCGCATCCGACAACATATTCTTCACCGTTGATGGCGAGGGCACAATAATAGGTGAAGGCACTGACATTATGGCGAACCCGCGCAGAGTGGAATGGGGCTCCGCACCTATGCTGTTGCAGTCAACCACCACACCAGGAGACATAACTATCACCGCCCGCTCCTATTATGATGGTATCTATGCACCGGAACCAGACACCCTCGTAATCCGCAGCATTCCCTCCACCTTACCTCTGTGCTACACTGAATTGCCTTCAAAAAACGCAACTTCGGCAAATTCCCCATCCCCTACTGACATCGGGACACCAAAAATGACAGAGGAGGAACGCCGCCGCACTCTTGAGGAGGTCAACCAACAGCAAGCAGACTTCGGTGTTAAATGAAAAATATATGAGAATTTCCTAACAAACGCCACAAGTATCTGTTGTACGGATTTTTATAAAGTTTTATTAATATTTATTCCATTACATCCAGCTTGTTTTCAATATAATCTATTTCCTCATTTGTAAGACCATACTTAGCATATAAATCCACGTCTGTCCATGGTTTACTGCAATCCTGCATAGGCACAAACCTATACGCCTTCTTCGGACACGCCTGTGTGATCTTCACCGCAGACACCAATATCCTGAAGAACTTTGTCTTCATATATGCCAGAAAATTACTTGCCTCTTTTGCAGATGCAAATTTCGCATATAAATACGACTGTGAACAAACCGAATTGGCTGGTGCTAATTCCGGAACTCCAATAACCATCTTATCATCACCGGAACCGCCGGAGCATGGCACGAACACCTTGTCATATTTTATGTCCTGCACATTCTTCCTCACTTGTTTCTTGCTACAGTATTCTATCTTTCTATGCAGTTTCTCGATATGGAACAAAAGCACACCGTGGTCTTCGTCTTTCGTCTCATACACCTTAAATGGATTTTTCTTGCTCGATCTCGGATTGGACGGAATGCCAAACGGTGTATCTGACGATATAATAGTATCTACAAATTCCACATCGTCCTCAACTGCCTTTTCATGCACCTTCTTGACAATGTCATTGAGTATGGGCTCCCGTATCAAGATGTCAAAATCCGACAAGTCTCTCATGCAGTTTATTCCTTTTCCATCTCTCATAAGAGTGTATTTGCAATCACCGGAATACGACTTGTCCTTGATATAATAACAAATGCCTCCCTTTATCTCGACATTTTTAAAAATATCATGGCTGTTGGCATACGTCACCAAACGCCTCACCTGGCGTGATGTCAACATATCACGCCGGAAATCTCCAAGAAGGTTTTCCCTGCCTGCTGAAAACCAGCCCGCCTTGATCACCAATGACGAAACTCCAGACGTTACCCTGTCTGCAATATTGCAGAAACGCTGGTATATCGGCGCATCGTTGTTTCCACCAGCTCCACCCTGGTCCTGATAAGGAGGATTGCCTATCACATAACCGAAATTCATATTCCTGCAATAAGGTACAGTCATGCTTAGACCATCCATTTGCCACAAGTTCCATGAGATTATCTCCGCGACCTCTCTTAATAAAGTTTTATCCGGAATTTTCGAAAAACGCTGATAATAGTAATCGATGAAAGTAAAGAATACGTTTTCACGGGCTATAACAAGGCTGTCTCCCTGTAGTTCAAATCCGTAAACATGTTTTATCGCCTTGATTGACCATTCAAGCCATTCTTCACCAATTACGACATTCTCACTTATAACTCGGAATTTTCTGTCTAAAAGTCCTATCCTTTCGTTTATCGCTATTCTCTTTCCTGTGGTAGTGTCATATCTGCTGACAAGATACGGAGCCTCTCCGCATGTGATTTCAAGAACGCTGTTAAGTACATAGTCTTGCCACGACTTGCCTTGCGGGAACTCTACTTTTTCAGGATTTACACGCCAGCCAAATTCTGTTTCTACGTTGAAAGTAGCCTCTTTTCCGAAAAATGATACGTCAGCTAAATTATTCTGCTTGTTGCATAACCATGAGGGCGTGAAAACTTCTGCCTTTTCCTGTGTGCGTGTTTTTTGCTGTTCTTTAGATTTCATCGAGCGGGCCATTATCAATCGCCCATACTCATTTCCGGTAATCTTATCGATATCTATCGTGTCAGTCTTGCTGAAACCATATCCATATTCCTGATAGTCATCCGTTCCCCAAATAATATTCCTGTTGGTTGTCCTATCGGCAAGGAGTATTCTCAGGAGTTCTCCGTCAAACTCCAGCAATTCATTCTCGCTGATATCATTTTTCAGGATGTCTATCATCTTATTTTCATTTATTATTCAAAATACAAAATTACAAATTATTCTCCAATTTGATGATTATTGATACCCCACATTTACAAAAGTATTTTTTTACTTTATGATTCAAGTCCACTTTAATAATGTGCAAGAAAAAAAATGCAAGAAAAAGCATTATGCAAGAAAAAAGAGGTGCGACATGTTGCCGCACCTCTTTTGGGGTATATCAGAAATGTATTATTAATTCTTAATTTGGCATATCATCGGTTGTTTCAATGCGCTTAGGGTCTCTGTGGAGCGCAGTTTCCACTCGTTGAAAGTGCGGACGTCGTTTTTACTCCAAGCCGAACCGAAATAGTAAGTGTATTTCTCGCCTGGCTGATATGTTCTCATGCCGACGCCATGACCGGCGATACCGTTCTCTGGAGTCTCACACATAATGCCCTTTGTCTCTGTTACGCCGTTGGGGAAGAGCACACCGACATAAATCTGGAAATTCTGCTTCTCCGGCACTTCCGTCGGGTCGGCATAAACCACATAGTCATCCCCGTAGGCAACGCTCTCGGTGTCCTCTGTGTGGATGACCACCCCTGCCACCATGTCAGCCGGCTTTGACAAGCCGTCGAACCAGACAGTCATCTTGTTGAAGTTGCTGCCCTTGTCAAGACTGATAAGGCGGTGCTCCACCACGTTGTCATCGCTGCCGTATGTGAACGGGTTGTATTCCAACAAAACGGTGAAACGCAATGGGCCGTTGTCCAAAATCTCGTATTTGTTGTAGCAATAAGGCAGCACGATGCCATTGTCATCAACCAAAGCGGGAGTTCCGCAACCAAGCGAAGGCCCCACTTTGTAGCAGTCAAGTCCGTAGCCGTGGTCGAAATGGTAGGTTGTAGCCACCTCCACGTCAAAAGCCTCGTCATCCTTGCCTGCGGCCTTGAGCTCCTCTATCTTGGCATGGTTGGATAATTCAGTGTGATACCTCTTGTCAACCTCAAGGTCTGGTGTATTCTTGCACCACACGTCGATACCGAAGGCACGCTCCCCCGTGCGCTGCAATGCCGGTCCATAAAGGCGGTAGGCAGTGCGGTCGTTTTCCCATGCCACGTCGTCCACGCGCTCTGGGTACATTTTCCCACATACAGCCACTTTCATCTGTTTCGGTGTTCCTTTCTGGATAGTGAACTCAGCAGTACCTTTCGGACGGACGGCAGCATCGATAAGCAGTTGTCCATCGTAAGTAATCTGGTATGCCACCTCCTGTTCCAAAGCATTCTTCACGATGATTGCATCACCCTTGTCTATTCCAAGTTTGGTATATACTTCCTGCGCATCCACGCTGATGAGTTCTTGACGCTGCACATTATCAGGGTTCGTTACCGCAACGGTAACCTCCTGTGCGCTGGCGCCGATTGGCGCAAGCAGCATTGCAAGAGCCAAAAAGATGTGATTTTTTGATGTTGTTTTCATATTTAAATAGTATTGTTTGGGTTAAAAATTACCTTCCACCACCGAAATTGCCTCCACCGATGCTGCCACCGGGTGTCGTACCACCACCAGTGCTGCCACCTGGCGTTGTCGTACCGCCGCCAATACCTCCGCCGGTGCTGCCGCCCGGGTTGGTAGTTCCACCGCCTGTAGTCCCGCCGGAAGTTGTTGATGAGCCAGTTACGGTGGAAGTGAGAGTCAGAGAAGATGTTGAGCCACTGCTGCTCACCGTACCGCCTGTGACATATCCCTGCCAGTCTTCACCGCCAGTTACCGTCGCATTGGAGCCTAAGGTGTAAGTGCTGCCGACAGTCATATCAGGACAGGAGATGAGCAAAGCAGCCGAGCTGTATGTCCTTGGCACGCAGAAGGCGAGGATATTGTTGCCGTTTGAGTCATCCAACGTAAGATACTTGCCAGAGGTATATGACTTGTTGTTCACAATTGCCACTGGCTGTGTGGTGGCTGATGCAGTCGGGTTTGAAGTATCGCCGCCAAGCCCAATGAGCACGCCACCTGTTATTGCGAAAGTGTAGGAGTCGCAGTCAAAGCCAGCTTCTGGCGTTGTTGTTCCACATGCTATTGCGATGCCTCCGCTTATCGTCATTGTTCCGTTGGAGTCGATACCATCGTTATTGGAAGCGTAAGCATATACCTTACCGCCGTTTATCGTTATGTTGTTGGAAGCGTTAATGGCATCATCGTAGGCGTTCACGATTACCTCTCCGCCGTTGATTGTCAGCGTTGACTTGCTCTCGATGCCTTCTGCGCCGTCGCCGCCTGATGTGGAGACATTAATTGTGCCGCCGTTGATTGTCAGGTTGGCATCAGCCTTTATACCTTTTGGAGAGGATGTGTAGTTTGTGCTGTAAGAGTATTTCTTGCCTGTCGTGGTAACGTTGATAGTTCCGTCGCTGATAGTAACGTCGCCGTCTCCGCTGATTCCCTTGCCTCCTGCACCGCTACTTGTCAGGTTGAAAGTGCCGCCTGTTATCTCCAAAGCGCCATCTGCCTTTATCGCGGCGCATGCGGAGGCATCTCTCTCGGAGCTGTCGTACTCGCCGCCGCCGGAAGTCTTTATAGTCAGTGTACCGCCACTGATGTACATTGCATCCTCACTCTTTATACCTTTGGCGGCAGTTCCTGTAACTGTCAGGTCTAAGGTGCCGTCGCTGATTATCACCTGTCCGTTGCTCTCGTCGTCCTCATCATCTGTCATGGAGACTTGGATACAGTCGTCCCCGGCACCGCTCACAGTAACAGAGCCCCCTTTCATCTCAAAATATTGGTTGATGTTGAAACCGTCTTTTACGGCACTATTCACCACGATAGTGCCTGTTGACTTTTTCAGCTCCACATACTCATCGCCCCAGAATGCGTGTGCGGTGTTGCCGGTGAGATAAAGCGAGCCGCCGCCCTTGAACTCGGTGTGTCCGTTTACCATAAAGCAGGCCTTCTGGCTGCCGTTGTAGGCATCCGACAGGGTGTTCACTGTGCCGTCTGTGAGTTCCACGCTGATGCGCTTGCCATCGCGGATGTTGATAGCCGCACTGTCGTTGCTGTTCAGGTTGAGGCCATTGAGCACAAGGGAAGCCTTCAGTTTGCCGTTCATGTAGAAAGAGCCGTTGTCCGAACTGCCTTGCAGTGTATATGTAATCTCGTCTGGCAGGTCGTTGCTCTGCAATATCGTCACGTTAGCTCCGTTGACCGTTGTGGTGAGATACTGTGCTATGTTGCCGGCAATGATGACATTTGCCGCATTGCCGATGTAGGAGATATTCACCGTATAGTCATCCACGGATGTCCCGTCGATATAGATACTGTCGATGTCGGAAATATTGAATGCCTTGCCGCACACTGTCAGTGTGTTGCCGTTGTCGGAATAGGTCATCACATCAGACGAGGCTGCAACGGCGGTCGTGATGTTTCCGGTACATATATTCAGTGTCTGCCCCCAGGCCGTCAATGCGGCAAGAGCGGTGCAAAATGTTATGATTATCCTTGTCATCTTACCATCACTTTTAAAGTCTGTCCGCTTAGGTTCACTATATAAACCCCCGAAGGAAGTGAGCCGCCTATTGTCTGCTCACCATCGCTTGTTGAAATGGAGCGGCATACCACCATACCCAAAGTATTGGCTACGGTGATGTCGGTGCCGATAGGAGACGTTATAAGCAACTGGTGGCCGCTTACGTTCACCGCATAGTCAGGAGACAGGATTTTCGTGATTGCCGTGGCGTTGGAAAAAAACATAGTGTTGACATCCGCCAAAGATACTGTCTCTGTGTCCTGACCGTTCACGGCAGTTATCATCCCGTTATTGAAAGTGATTCTGAGGCCGACGGCAGGAAGCGTCACCTCAGTACCATCGGCTTTCATGAAAGTAAAAGTTGCATATTCTTCCCCATGGATGCCGATACTGCATAGAAATAAAATAGCCAACAATAACAGATTTTTCATGACTTATAGGTGTTTTATTAGAAAAGCCGGATAGTTTGGAAGCGCGGGAATGCGCCTACCTTATCTTATTCTGTCGGCGGCACGCACAAGAGCCTCGTCAGCAAGAATAGCCTTTCTCGCAATGAAATAGAGGATTGCGGAGACCAAAGGGAACACACATGCGGCGGCGATATGCCAGTCGCCGAGAGAATGTGAGAAGGCGAGCATGAGGATTACGAACACCGCATACCAGCCTATGATGAGCAGGATATTGAAGGCACAGAGCCTGCTTTGCGCTATCCTGTTGTGGAAAGCGAAAATAGTGAACAGCCCTATCGGGCAGGTAACAAGAAGGATGGCGAACAGGGCCCACACCGACAAGTCGTGCGCTCCTTCGGCATTTGTCAGCCACAGATTATACATGACAGTCTCATTGCCGATGTCATCAATAGCTGTGAACCGGCAGAGCGGCAGAGACAGGCACACTATCGTCAATGCTACCGCAAGTAAAATGAATACTGTCTGCTTTCTCTGGATCATTGCAATTCAATCAGGTTGTCCCTTTGCGCATCGCGCCAGTAAACATCATTGTCCAAGAACTCCTGCGTGGCGAGCAACGTGGGTTTGGGCAGCTTCTCGTAGTACCTTGAGATCTCTATCTGCTCCCTGTTCTCGAACACCTCCTCGAGGCTGTCGTTGTAAGAGGCGAACTCGGCGAGCTTCTTGCTCAGGTCCTGCTTTATTTCTATGGAGATCTGGTTTGCGCGTTTGGCGATGATCGCCACGCTCTCATAGATATTACCAGTGTCCTTGCAAAGTTTCATGATGTCCTGCGTCACGGTGTTAGCAGGTGCTTTTGACTTCTTATAATCCATATCGCAATATTAAATTATTTCTCATCCTTTGTAATCTTCTCGCACGAGGCGATATATTTCTCCGCAACGTTCCTGTTTTTAGAGTCTGGGAACTCATTGAGGAACCCATAGCACTCATCCTCCGCATCCCTGTAACGCTCTAACCTCTTCTCCTCCACACTCTGCTGCGCCAATTCGTATTTGCTTTTCATGATGAGGAACGAGAAGTTCTCGCGCAGGTCGCTGTAGGGATAGTCCTTGATGGCGTTCTGTGCCGTAACGATACATGCCTCGTAGTTGGAGCCTCCACTGGTGCAGTTGCCGAAATACGTGCCGAGGTTGAAATAGAGCTGGGCGGAATAGAGCTCCTTTTTCACCAACTTGTCCTGAAGTTCAAACATCCGGCTTTGTGCCGCCTCTTTCATCCGTGCCTCTGGGTAAAGGTCGAGATACTCCTGGAACGCGGCTATCGCGCTGTAAGTCTGCGACTGGTCGAGACGCGGTTCCGGGGTGCTCATGAAAAGGCTCTCTCCGGTGTAGAAGGAGGCCAACTCGGCGTATATTCCCCTCGTATAAGTCTTGTAATATTTCTTGAAATAGTCTGCCGCGATGTCATAATCCCTGTCTAAGAACTCCGACATTGCGAGCATATAGAGACTCTCCTCCGCATTGTCAGTTCCTTTCAGCATGGTCACGACATCCTCCAAAAGAGCTGTC
Source organism: Prevotella sp. (assembly GCA_021204605.1). Lineage (GTDB taxonomy): Bacteria > Bacteroidota > Bacteroidia > Bacteroidales > Bacteroidaceae > Prevotella. The sequence goes on along the minus strand of JAJPZD010000010.1, from coordinate 3,661 downwards.
GCCTGTGAATAACGCCCACTGGCAAAGCACTCCTTGGCAAACTCGTATTTGTAATTATAGTCTGTTGACTTATAAACCGTGTTGAACTCATGAGCGCAACCGGAGAGGAGGATTACGGATAATACGGCAATAAGAACATGAAGAACAGATAATCTCATAATTCACGAATTAGCTTGCAAAAGTACTTATTTTTCATTAAACGGCAATGTTTTGATATTATTTTTTAGAAAAAATCATTTTTTATAAACACATTCTTAGTATTTTTGCATTTCCTGAATATCACTTAGGCATTTCAATGAGGGAGTTCAAACTGACATCGGCATACAGCCCCACGGGAGACCAGCCGGAAGCTATCAGAGACCTGACGGCGGGCATAATGCGTGGGGACAGGGCGCAGGTGCTACTTGGCGTTACCGGCTCCGGCAAGACGTTCACTGTTGCCAATGTCATTGCGAATATCAACAAGCCGACCCTCGTTCTCAGTCATAACAAGACCCTCGCCGCACAGTTGTACAGCGAGATGAAGGCGTTCTTCCCCGACAATGCAGTGGAATATTATGTCTCATATTACGACTACTACCAGCCGGAGGCATACCTGCCTCAAACGGACACATATATAGAAAAAGACCTGTCTATCAATGAAGAGATCGACCGTCTGCGCCTGTCCGCCGTGTCTGCGCTGCTGTCGGGGCGCACTGACGTGGTTGTGGTGTCCTCGGTGTCGTGTATCTACGGTATGGGCGGTCCTGTGGAGATGGCGAAGAGCGTGATAACGCTCAAGAGAGGGCAGGTGTTGGACCGCAATATGTTCCTCCGCGAATTGGTGAACGCCCTCTATGTCCGCAACGACGTGGAGCTGAAACGAGGGAATTTCCGCGTCAGGGGAGACACCGTGGATGTCTTCATGGCATACAGCGACTATGTGCTGCGTGTGTCGTTCTGGGGTGATGAGATAGATACCATCGAGGAGTTGGATGCAGTGACGTTCCACTGCCTCGCCTCTTTCGACAGTTACAAGATATACCCCGCCAACTTGTTTGTTACCTCTAAGGAACAGACTGTATCGGCTATCCGCCAGATACAGGATGACCTCGTGGAGCGCATTGAGTATTTCAATGAACTTGGCGATGTCATCAAGGCGCAGCGCATCAAGGAAAGGGTGGAATACGACATGGAGATGATCAAGGAACTCGGACATTGTGCCGGGATAGAGAACTACTCCCGATATTTCGATGGCAGGGAGCCCGGGCAGAAACCATATTGTCTGCTCGACTTCTTCCCCAAGGACTTCCTGCTCGTTGTTGACGAGAGCCATGTCAGCGTGCCACAGATCAGGGCTATGTATGGTGGCGACCGCGCGCGCAAGACCAACCTCGTGGAGTATGGCTTCCGCCTCCCTGCCGCTTTCGACAACCGCCCGCTTAGGTTCGAGGAGTTCCAGAGCATGCTCACTCAGGTGATTTACGTCTCCGCAACGCCTGCAGACTTTGAGCTTGCGGAGGCCGGAGGGGTCATCGTGGAACAGGTAATACGTCCTACCGGCCTGCTCGACCCCCAGATATATGTCCGCCCGAGTGAGAACCAGATTGATGACCTCATGGCGGAGATCTTGGACGGCAAGGAGCGCGACGAGAGGACATTGGTGACCACTCTCACCAAGCGCATGGCGGAGGAGCTCACCGAATATCTGGTTGCCAACAACATCCGCGCCAACTATATCCACAGCGACGTGGCGACCCTCGACCGCGTGAAGATAATGACCGACTTACGGGAGGGAGCTTTCGATGTCCTCGTTGGGGTCAACCTGCTGCGAGAGGGACTTGACCTGCCGGAAGTGTCGCTCGTGGCTATCCTTGATGCCGACAAGGAGGGTTTCCTGCGCTCTCACCGCTCACTGACCCAGACGGCAGGGCGTGCCGCACGTAACGTCAACGGGCGTGTCATAATGTATGCCGACCATATCACGGTGAGTATGCAACAGACCATTGACGAGACAAACAGGCGCAGGGAGAAGCAGTTGAAATACAATGAGTTGCACCATATCACGCCTCAACAGATCGTTAAGGCTATCAACCGTGATGCGCTCAACAATATGGCAACAGAGGCTGCCAAACAGAAAGTTGCCCCGCAATATGCGCCATACGTTGAGAATGAGAATGTAACATTCGCCGCTGACCCGGTAATAATGAGCATGAGTCGCGAGCAACTTGAAAAAAGTATTGAAAACACCAAATCGCTTATGAAAAAGGCCGCCAAGGAATTGGATTTCATCCAGGCAGCCCAATACCGCGATGAGATGCTCCGCCTCCAGCAATTACTCGAAAAGAAATAAAAACGACTTTTAGAATTGATTTAAATCAAGAAAATAGTGAAACATACCTGAATTAATAAATTTTAACGAATGGGGGGGGGCAAATTTAACCTTTTGTATTAAATTTGTCCCGATTTATATTTAATCTATCAACGAGAGAGTAAATTTCAATAATTATTTTTATTAATTAAATCTTTTTTTACATGAAAAAACTATTAACTTTATGCACTTTATTGTGCTTGTGTTTGTTCGCCAATACAGCGAAAGCGGACGATCCTGTAGCTTTAAGCTTAGATGACACAGGAGTGTCTTTTAATGTAAATGATAATTATTATTATTCTGTTACTATTCCTGATTATGCAGGAACTCTTACAATTTCTTGTACAAATGGAGATTTAGTTGAAAGTCTCTACACTGATGCTGCTTGTTCTGAAGGTCAAGTAAGTGGTAGTAATTATAAATATGCTTATGACGAAGATAAATCAAGTTGGATCACAAGCTATACATATACTACTGGTACTAATGGCTTTACATCAGGGACAACGTATTATGGCAAAGTAGCAAAAGATTGGACCGGCTCTGCATCGGGTACAATTTATGCAAAATATGAGGCAGCTGATGGTCAAGAAGGAAGCACCATCACCCTTGAGCTTGTTTCCCCGACATCGGAAAATGGTCTTTCCGATGGCAAGATTGAGCTTGAGAATGTGAATGGTTTGGTAATCAAGGTTAAGCCGAGCGAGTATGTGGAAACCACATACGATGAAAGTGGTGTTCCTACCTACGGTTACATCATGCAAATCAAAATCGGAGAAGGCGATAATTGGATTGACACCAACTCTGATGTAGAATATGATAAGGAATCTGGATGCTTCGTATGGACAGTTGAATCAGAATTAGATCTCTACGAGAATACAGAATATCCTGTTGTAGCTACAATGACAAACGGTCATGGTTCTGATGTTCTTGTAACTGAAACACTCTTTACTATTGTCGGCGAGTCTGTGGCTCCTGTATATTCTGATGCGGATGTTAAGAGCATTAACCCGGATCCAGAGAGTAGTGTTAATACTGATATAGAATGGACATCCGGCAAGGATGCAGAGATTGTAGTTACATTCACCGATAAGGTTAATATGACAGAGGCTACAATAAGTCTTGGTCAAGGAATGGGTACAAATGACCTTGAGGCAAAAGCAACTGGTGAAACAGATAATAATGGTTGCTCTACAGAGTGGACAATCACTGTTCCTGCCACTACATTGACCGCATATTATAACGATGGTGAAGGTGACATTATAGTTGGATTCTACGCAGAAGACGCAGACGGAAACAAGCTCAACGAGGGTC
>JAJPZD010000259.1 GCA_021204605.1 Prevotella sp. | reverse complement strand
CATAATCCTCAAGGAAGATAATCTTACCGAGAAACTCAGGACGCTGACTGATTTCAAATATCCTCTTTATCAGGCCCTGACCGGCACCGTCAGCAGGATGTGCCTTACCAGAGAACAAAAACTGAACAGGGTATTTTGGATTGTTGACAATCTTTGCCAAACGATCAAGGTCAGTAAACAACAGATGAGCACGCTTATATGTCGCGAATCGGCGGCAGAAACCTATCATCAGAGAATTGGGATTGATATTCTGAAGCAGAGATACCACACGTGATGGATCTCCCTGATTTCTCAACCATGTATCACGGAACTTACCACGGATATAATCTGTGAGCTTTTTCTTCAATGCCATACGGGTATCCCAGATAACATCATCAGGAACATCATAAATGGCATGCCATATATTCTCGTTACTCTGGTCGGACATGAAATTCTCATCGAAATACTGTGCATAAAGCTTTCGCCACTCCGTTGCTGCCCATGTAGGAAAGTGTACACCATTGGTTACATATCCCACATGACTCTCCTCTGGGTAATAACCCTTCCAGATACCGGAGAACATCTTCTGACTGACACCACCGTGTATCTTACTTACACCGTTAACCTCCTGGCAGGTGTTGCAGGCAAATGTTGACATACAGAATTTCTCATTGTGGTCATCAGGATTTGTTCGGCCCATGCCGATGAACTCATCCCATGAAATGCCTAACATTGCAGGATAACCGCTCATGTACTTGCTGAACAATCCTTGGTCGAAATAGTCATGACCTGCCGGTACTGGCGTATGTACGGTATAGAGAGAAGACGCGCGAACTAATTCGAGTGCCTGATTGAATGTAAGACCTTCCTGAACATAGTCGCACAGACGCTGCAGGTTGCAGAGTGCGGCATGGCCTTCATTACAATGGTATATATCTTTCTTGATACCAAGTCTCTTTAATGTCAACATGCCGCCGATACCCAAAAGTATTTCCTGCTTCAAACGGTTCTCCCAGTCACCACCATAGAGGGAGTGGGTAATCGGTTTGTCGAAGTCGGAGTTCATCTCGTTGTCGGTGTCTAAAAGATACAACTTTACACGGCCTACATTCACCCTCCATACGCAGGCGTGAACCTGATAGTTCATGTATGGAACATCAACAACCAACGGGTTGCCGTTCTCGTCCAACTGGCGCTCCACAGGCAGTGAGTTGAAATTCTGGGCATCATAGTTGGCAATCTGCTGACCATCCATGCTCAACGACTGCTTGAAATATCCGTAACGATAGAGGAAACCTACCGCACACATATCAACATTACTGTCGGAGGCCTCCTTAATATAATCGCCTGCCAACATTCCAAGACCACCGGAATAGATTTTCAGAACCTGATTCATACCATATTCCATACAGAAATATGCTACAGAAGGACGCTTGCTGTTGGGCTTCACATCCATGTACTTACGGAATTTGGCATATACGTCCTTAACTCTCTTCATTATGGCCTTGTCCTTGACAATTGCTTCTTTTCTATCATAACTTAGACGTTCCAACAACAATACGGGATTGTGCTCCACTTCCTCGTAGAGTTTCTCGTCTAATTCCCGCCATAAGTCACGTGCCTCATAATTCCATGACCACCACATGTTATGGGCGAGCTCGTCTAAACATGCCAACTGCTCGGGCAATGTCGATTTTACCGTAATCTCCTTCCATTGAGGAGCGTTAACATAGCTTGCTTTAATCTTCATACCTATTAAAACTATAGAAATTAATATTTAAAGTAACTGTATCTCTCTAATCGTTGTATCATTCACACTTTCTGTCTTCCGCCTTGCGGAGTGCGAAATCGTATGCCTGATAGTAGTATTTTATGAAATTGCTCCATAGTGCTTTCTTTGATAGTTTGTCGGCATTGCCGCGTGCCTTCTTGACCTCCGTTTCGGGAAGGTTGGAAAATTCCACAATAGTGTCTTTTATCTTGTCAACCGCCTCTGAATAGTTGTAATCCGTACGGTGTACCACCTTAACACCATCACAAATCTCACCATACCGGCCTAACTCACTGTTTGCCCAAAGTCCGAAACCGGCAAGGTCAGAGGTGATGCATGGCACCTTGAACGCTATTGCCTCCAAAGGGGTGTAGCCCCAAGGCTCATAATACGAGGGATATACGCATAGGTCATTGCCGAGCACTATATCATAATATTTCATGTTGAATATGCCATCTTTGCCATCGAGGTAGCATGGCAGGAAAATCAGTTTCACGTTGTCCTCCTTGCGGTTGTACATATCCATGTATTTCAGCATACCAAGAACGTTGTCCTGACTCATGTTGTGCAGCCAGTGAGTGATCATCGGTATTGGCAGCGGGGTGTCGTATTTCTCTCCTGACTTGATGCGGTCTATAAGATCTTGCCTCGGCTCTCCCACCCAACCGGGCACCTTGATGAAGGCGAGGATTTTCTTTTGCAGCCGATTGTCTCGGAGCAGACGGTTCATCGTCTCGATGTAGATATCCACGCCCTTGTTGCGGAACTCATAGCGGCCGCTCGTGGACACTATGAGGGTGTCATCGCCAAGATCTGTTCCAAGCAATGCGTTGGAGACGTTGAATATCCTCTCACGCGCCGCCTTGCGCTTGAGTGTGAACTCCTCTCCTTTTGGTACGAAATCGTTCTCAAAACCATTTGGTAGAACGAAATCAACAGGTTTGTCAAGCAATTCCTTACATTCGTTGGCGGTGATGTCACTCACAGTAGTGAAACAGTCAACATTCATCGCAGTCTGTTTCTCTATAGAGTGCTTGCTCTGCATATTCAACTCCCATGACATCTGGTCTCCGTTGTACGCAAAGAGATAATCATAAAGTGGTTTGTTGTTGCCAGCGATACTCCTCCCTATACTTGTGGCATGGGTGGTGAATATCGTGGCTATCTGGGGCCGCTTATTATTAATGTATAATAGTCCTAAGCCTGTCATCCACTCGTTGCCGTGGTAAATGACCTTCTTACTCTTGTCAAGATAAAAATCATAGAAACTCTCCACAACCTTCGCCGCAGCGTACGAGAACATCGATGCCTCATCGTAGTCGCCGTAGGCATGAAGACTGTCCACCTTGTAATGCTCCCACAGCCAACCGTAGATCTCGTTCTTCTGATTGTAATATTGGTTGAAATCAACCAATATCGCAATTGGATAGCCTGGTACGTTCCAGCGACCTATCCGTAACAAAAGCCCCTCCTCTATAGTCTTGACTTTCCATTCCTTAAAAAAACTTCCGTCTTCGGTAAAATACTGGTTCGAATGTTCACCAAAGTCAGGTCCTATGAATATTATTCTATCCTCAAATTTAACCTGCAATGTCTTGGCTCTTGTCGAAAGAACAGTGTATATACCTCCAACTTTATTACAAACCTCCCAACTGGACTCAAAAATGTAATCCGGTGATAATAGTTTTGTCGCCATTTTATTCGTTAATAAGAGTGCGGCAAAATTAATAAAAAAATGATTACAATTAAAATATTTTTTAGATTTTTTCCTATTTGTAATGTTTTGTTGACATATTTAAAATCACGTTTACAGGGTATTCTGACCGCTATTTGTCATGTTTTTTACTTAATTTTTATAATTTTCAAATTGCCGTATTTTTACGACAGAATGCCTTTTTATGGTAATATCACTAACTGTAAATTTCTTCGCTTTATCTTTTTTATTTACAAGAATGATAAATTTTGGTAAATTTAGACAAGAAATTTTCATAACGGGAAAAAGCCACATGTTGTTGTTGTATATTTCCTTATAATCTGATTTCATTTGGTTTGTAGGATTAATTATTGTATTTTTGCACACAAATTAACGAAAAGGAAATACAACATGATAACGGTTACGAATCTTGCGATACAGTTCGGAAAGAGAATCTTGTACAAGGATGTTAACATCAAGTTTACAAGTGGTAACATCTATGGCGTGATAGGTGCCAACGGTGCGGGCAAGTCAACCTTGCTCAAAGCCATAAGCGGTGAGTTGGAACCCAACAAGGGCACTGTAGAGCTCGGTGTAGGAGAACGCCTCTCAGTGTTGGAACAAGACCACTTCAAGTTTGATGATTTCAGCGTTCTCGATACAGTGCTGATGGGGCATCAGCCGTTATGGGACAACATGAAGGAACGTGAAACTCTGTATATGAAAGCAGATTTCAGTGACGAGGACGGTAACAGAGTCGCAGAACTTGAGGAGAAGTTCGCAGAGATGGGTGGCTGGAACGCCGAGAGCGATGCCGCACAGATGTTGTCTAACTTAGGTATCAAAGAGAACATGCACTATAAACAGATGGCTGAACTGTCAAACAATGAAAAGGTGCGTGTCATGTTAGCAAAAGCATTGTTCGGCAACCCCGACAACCTGCTTCTCGATGAGCCGACGAACGACTTGGACCTCGACACCGTGCAGTGGCTTGAGGAGTATTTAAGTAATGTGGAACAGACAGTCCTCGTTGTCAGCCACGACAGGCATTTCCTCGATGCCGTCAGTACACAGACTGTGGATATCGACTTTGGAAAAGTTACAGTATTTGCAGGTAACTACTCTTTCTGGTACCAGAGCTCACAGTTGGCATTGCGCCAGGCTCAGAACCAGCGTCAGAAGGCGGAGGAGAAACGCAAGGAACTTGAGGAGTTCATCCGCCGTTTCTCTGCCAATGTAGCTAAAAGCAAACAGACAACGAGTAGAAAGAAAATGTTGGCAAAACTCACTGTTGAGGAAATCCGACCATCTTCCCGTAAGTACCCTGGTATAATCTTCTCTATGGAGCGTGAACCTGGAAACCAGATTCTTGAGGTGCAAGACCTCAAGGCGCTAGATGTAGATGGTACCGTTTTGTTCGATAATGTTAACTTCAATATAGAGAAGGGACAGAAAGTGGTGTTCCTCAGTCATACACCGAAAGCAATGACAGCCCTGTTTGAGATAATCAACGGCAACAGGAATGCCGATGCGGGCACTTATAAGTGGGGCGTTACGATAACCACCGCATACCTGCCATTGGACAATACTGCTTTCTTCAACAGTGAGTTGAACCTTGTTGACTGGCTCAGCCAGTTCGGCCCAGGCAACGAGGTAGTAATGAAAGGCTTCCTCGGCAGAATGCTTTTCAGTGGCGAGGAAGTATTGAAAAAAGTCAACGTCCTTAGCGGTGGCGAAAAGATGCGCTGCATGATAGCACGTATGCAACTCAAAAACGCCAACTGCCTGATCCTCGACACGCCCACCAATCACCTCGACCTTGAAAGTATCCAGGCGTTCAACAACAACCTTATCGGATTCAAGGGTAATATCCTTTTCAGCAGTCATGACCACGAGTTCATTCAGACCGTCGCCGACCGTATCATAGAACTCACCCCAAAGGGTACTATCGACAAATTGATGCAATATGACGACTATATCTACGATGAGCAACTGAAGGAACAGCGTGCGAAAATGTATGAATAGTTGTCGCTTAGATATGTTCTGGCAAGATTTTTGCTGTAGTTTTGCTGGTAACATGGCTCGTTAGCGAGTCAATAAAACAAGGAAAATCATGAAAGAGAATGAGGAAATGAAGAATGAGCAACTTGACGACTCATTGAAGCAAAAGGAAAGCCAACAGGGAAACACCAAGACTGAAAGTGATGAAACATCTTCTTCTGACAAGTCAAAGGATGACGACAACATAGAGGAGGAAAAAGACCCGTTGGATGTGGCTTTGCAGGAGATCGAATCCCTCAAAGACAAGTACCTACGCTCTGTGGCTGAGTTTGACAACTACCGCAAACGTACTCTCAAGGAAAAGACAGAACTGATATTGAACGGTTCAGAGAAAGCTGTCGTGGCTTTTCTACCTATTATCGACGATATGGAACGTGCAATCGATAACGCCGAAAAGACTGAGGATGTTGAGACACTGAAAGAAGGAATGAAACTTATCTTTCACAAGATGAACAAGGTGATGGAGAGTCTCGGCGTTAAGAAAATGAACACCGAGAACGCCGATTTCGACACCGATTTCCATGAGGCTATTGCCATGGTGCCGGGTGTGGAAGATGACAAGAAGGGCAAAATCCTCGACTGTGTCCAGACCGGTTATATGCTGAACGATAAGGTGATAAGGCACGCAAAGGTGGCTGTGGGACAATAAATACAGATTGTTATGGCAAAAAGAGACTATTATGAGGTTTTGGGCGTTGACAAGACTGCCTCTGAGGACGACATAAAGAAGGCATACCGCAAGATTGCAATAAAATATCACCCTGACCGCAATCCTGGCGACAAGGATGCTGAAGAAAAGTTCAAAGAGGCTGCCGAAGCGTATGACGTGTTGCACGACCCACAGAAAAGGCAGCAATATGACCAGTTTGGCTTTGACGGTCCTGCCGGTGCCAGTGGCTTCGGTGGTTTCCAAAGTTCCGGCGGTTTCAGTATGGATGATATCTTCTCCATGTTCGGTGACGTTATCGGCGGCAGAGGTTTCAGAAGTAGTGGCTTCAGCGGTTTCGGCGGTTTCGGCGGTGGCAACGGCAGCCATCGCACTGCACAGCACAAGGGTTCAGACCTTCGTCTAAAGGTACGGCTCACTTTGCAAGAAATTTCCACCGGCGTTACCAAGAAATTTAAGGTCAAGAGGGATGTAGCTTGCCAAGAATGTCACGGCAGTGGCGCTGAAAAAGGCAGCTCACACGAAACATGTCCTACCTGTCACGGACGTGGCGTGGTAACACGCACCACACAGAGTCTGTTCGGTATGATGCAGACACAGACCGTCTGCCCTACTTGTGGCGGTGAAGGGCATGTAATCAAGAATAAATGTCACAAATGCGGTGGCTCAGGCGTCGTAAAGGCAGAGGAAGTCGTTGAGGTGAACATCCCCGCCGGCGTTTCTGAAGGCATCATCGTAAACGTACCAGGTAAGGGCAACATGGGGATGCACAACGGTGTAGCAGGCAACATACAGGTGTATATTGAGGAAGAACCTAATGACACTTTTGTCCGTGACGAGAACGACATTATATATAACCTGCTCCTCGACTTCCCTACTGCTGCGTTGGGAGGTACGGTAGAGATACCTACTATCGATGGGGGCAAGGTGAGGGTAAAGATTGAGCCAGGCACGCAACCGGGCAAAGCTCTCCGTCTGAGGGGAAAAGGCCTGCCTGCCTTGAAAGGCTACGGTAGTGGTACGGGCGACATGGTGGTCAACATCAGCGTATATGTACCAAAGACTTTGAACCAATCGGAAAGAATGGCTTTGGAAGAGATGCGCAACAGCGACAACTTTAAGGGGGATATTGCAACCAAACGCACCATTTTCCAGAAATTCAAGGATTATTTCAACTGATAGGATTCACATGGCTATGTAATTACTATCTTAATATGTATAGAGCCAAAGATTTGCTGATATCTTGGCTCTTTTAACTTTTATATTAAAAAATGACTTACGAAGAAACTGTACAATATCTGTACGACAGTGTACCGATGTTCCAAAATGTGGGGGCAAGTGCATACAAGGAGGGGCTGCACAACACGCTTGTCTTGGATGAGCATTTCGGACATCCCCACCAGTATTACAAGACAATACACATCGCCGGCACTAACGGAAAAGGGTCTTGTGCACATCTCATAGCCGCAATATTGCAACTCTCCGGTTATATTGTGGGGTTATACACATCCCCACATCTTATGGATTTCCGTGAGCGCATTAAGGTTAACGGCAAGTGTATCAACAAGAGATATGTCGTGGATTTCGTTAAAAAGAATCGCAAATTCTTTGAGCCTTTACACCCCAGTTTCTTTGAACTCACCACTGCCTTAGCATTCAAATTTTTCGCTGACTGTAAGGTTGACATCGCCGTGATTGAGGTAGGTCTGGGCGGCAGACTCGACTGCACCAACATCATCACCCCTATCC
>JAJPZD010000217.1 GCA_021204605.1 Prevotella sp. | reverse complement strand
GCCCAAAGTAGTGGCATATCACTATGTGGATATTGCCAGCCATAGTCAGGTAGTTTATAAAAATCAAGTTCTTCCCAAAACACAGGACGCGGACTCACATTAAGTGCTGCACCTGACGGAGGAGACATTGTCAGGCGAACACCATTATGTTCCTTATCCCATATTACTTTAAACATTTTGAGTTTGGATCTCGGATTAATTGATTTGTTTTATGTCTGCAAATATAGTAAATTATAATTAAATAGTAGTAGATTATTACATAAATTCTTTTGATTTTTTGTATTGATAGTAACTCCAAAAGACTAAAAAACGAATTTTACTCCTTCCACCTACGTCCTTTCCATTAGCTACAAGGACGTAGGCGTGAGATGAAGATGTTGCACTTATATGTTGAATGTACACAAAAAAAACTGCGCCATGTAAAGTCAAGCAGTACATGGCGCAGAATAAAGATTATCAAATCACTGTTTACTCTAAAACAAATTATTCAGCGATAAATACAAATTCACCTGTTATATCATTGAGATATATGCGGTAAGTACCGGCTGGAACAGTCATGTTATCACCGTTCTGTACGCCAACACCACTGTTGTTCTCAGAAATGTCGATAGTGCAACCCCAGTTGACATCCCAGCTACCGTCAGCGAGGAACTTAACACCACCGTCAGAGGATATCGTCCCCTCTGCATACCAGTTGTGAGGAGCTACCTGCTGCAAGTCAATACCGGCACCTGTATCCCAACCGTTGAAGTCGCCAAGAGCTGTGATGCTCGTGTATTCTGTTGGCTCCTGATTATCGAGCATAGTCCAGGAATATGTCATCGACTGCATATCGATAGTAAGTGTATAGTAACCTGCTGAAGGAGGTGTGATACAACCGATAAGACTCTGGTCACCGTTTGAATAAACAATAGTACCGTTCATTGCACCGTTGTTATCCTCTGCTGCGGAACAACCGTAGATATAATCCCAGTTGCCTAAATCGGCTGCTGACCAGAACTTAACGTCCCATGAACCATTGTAATATGAAGTGTAAGTAAATGTTGTAGTACTCTGTGGGAAGAACAAAGCACCCTGGTCGCTAGCCCAACCGTTAGGATTTCCTGTCAGGTAATACTCACTTGCCATTTCCTCGATAGTATAAGTATAATCCATCATGTTGATGGTCATCTTGTAGTAGCCTGCATCAGCTATTTGACCTGCGCCAACACCCTCGACAGCAACCAACGTACCGCTAAGACTTGTATCACCATCCTGTGCGACTCCTACAACTCCAGTAGAGCCTTCAATCCACATATTGCCGGCATCGATATTGGTCTGCGGTATAATCTTCCAATACTGTCCACCAGTAGTGTTGAATGTTACAGTGAAAACAGGGTCGGAGTAAACATCCTCATCGGAGTGAGAGAATGGGATCATCGTGTCTTCGTCCCAGCCGCACATATCACCAACGAAGTAGTAAGCACTAGCGATAAAGGGAGCCTCTGGAGTAACAATAAGTGAAATAACTCCTGCGTCAACGAGGAACGACTGATTTTCTATGATAATGTCTGCATAAACCTGTGCGTTGAATGTACGGGCCGTAGGACGCTTGCCGTAGGCATTCTCAACGGCAGCCTGCAATTCTTCCTTGCTGATAACACCGTTGTCGGTATCAATAGTCTGTGCCTCTGCCGTAGCATCATCAGCAGGCGTGATCTCCATACGTACATTGCCGATGGTAGCACCGTCAGGCAGAGCGGCAGCAGCGAGGGAGAACACCTGAATGTCTGTCCCATCCTCTACATTTGCCAAATCAATTGCACCGACAGGCGATGCGGTAAAGCCAGGTAGAGTAATAGCATCTTCCTGTGGGTACGACTGTGGATCTGCCCAGTCGGTATAATCATCGCTACAAGCAACGAATGTCATTCCGGCAAGGAGCAAGCTACCCAAAAATAATATCTTTTTCATATTGAAATGTCTTTTTAAAGTTAAAAATCAAATCTTATTTCACTTCACCCGTATCATAGTCGAAGTCAACATAGAGTTTCTGCCCTGTCTCACAAGTTACAGAGTAAGCACTGCCCACATTCTCTGCCCAGTTATTGGCAATATCAACAGTACGCCAGAAAAGGTTACCATTATAAAGCGTAAACTCTGTACGCCACCAGTCAATGTCTGGAACCTTGATATATGCACGAAGCTCACCACCAGCGATAAATGCAGGAGATACCCACTGACTGCTTGCGTCAGCCGGTTTTGTCATTGCCCAATCAGCATCCTCATCAATCCAGTTACCGCCTTCAATCTCTCCTATTACGTATGCTGATGCAGGGTAAACAGTGAGTGAGGAAATAAGTTGATTATTGGCTACATCCAAACTTAAATAGAGAACATACCAGTCGGTATTACTTACCTGAATACCACCATCAGAACCTGCTGAGATACCGGCACCCGCCTCATCATCTATCGTCGTTGTAAGACTATATCCGTTGGTTGGCTCTGCAGAATCACCCCAGAAGAATGTGGAACCGGAAGTAAGGTAAGCCATTGCATAGAACTGCCCGTCAAATCCGTAGGTAGGAGCGAATGTCTTTGCAGAAGTACCGCCATGTATTGACGAACCGGCAACGTAAACCGTTGATGGAACGGTAGCCACGTATGAAACGGCAACCTTGGAAAGTGATATCGTATTTGAATAACAATATGTATTGTCAGTTCCTGATACATGTGCCTGCAGACGTATATAAATAGGGAATATCACTCCTGATGGATCCGCCCCTCCGTTTGCCTGCTGATAAAGGTTTACAATAGTGTTATTGAGCTCAACACCATCAAGATCCATCTTTGCAGTAGTGTATGATGTTTCAAGTGTAGTGTAAGTGGCAAACGACTGATCTATGGCAACCTGTACCTCATAAATAGTGATAGCAGGATATCCATAATCAGGCTGTGAACATGTAAGCGTTACCGTTTCCGTCTTAGACAAATCATAGATATTGCTTGTCGCGTATGCAGGTGTATTCAATACAAATGATGTCGGATATTGTATTGTCGGATTGCTGTCATCGTCATTCTCGCAAGAAGTCATCAGTGGAATTGCCACTAATGCCAATGCGGGCAACAGCAGACTTTTAAATATATTTTTCATAATCTCTTTCATTTTAAATGAATCCTTTTATTAACCTATTATCAATAACCATCGTTCTGAGTAAGATTACTGTTGTTCATAATATCGTCTGACGGTATAGGATAGACATTGAAGTGAGAATCCACAGACGTACCGTTGGCTACTCCTCCTTTCCAATCCCAGATATACTTGCTTGTCGTAAAGCAACCGAACCTTACAAGGTCACTGCGGCGACGACCCTCCATGTAGAACTCACGGCACCACTCATCAAGAATGTCTGTATCAGCAGTGATAGACAGCATTGGCGCAGCGTTGGCACGGGTACGCAGAACATTAATATCTGCAAGTGCCTCCGTAGTGCTGCCTGTGCGGTAATATGCCTCTGCACGTGTCAGATATGCCTCTGCAAGGCGGAACAATGGAATATCAACATCAGGGAACTCTGCATCATGCGTGGAACCTCCATCAACACGATGATTGTCCCACTTGACTATTGACATACCATCAAGGAAACTTGAAATAAGATCGGTCTGGAGCTTGCGGACACCGCCACCGCGACCACCATACAACATTGCACGGTCGTCGCCTGCCTTTGCTATAATCTGTGCCGTTGAAGATCCATCCTGCTCATCAAGAGCTATAATGTCTTCCTCCGTCGCATCATCAGGAGCTGCCTCTGTTGAAATCGGGCAATCCTCTATGTTGGGGAAGAACTTCTTTACCAAGGCGGCACGTGCAAAGTTACAGCTCCATGGGTTGGTTGTACCAAGATATGGCATACCTGCTATACGTATAGAACTTACAAGGTAATTGGCGCCACTGTAGCAACGTGTATATAGGCCATCCTGACGTATCGGAAGGATTATCTCGTTCATGGCATCTGTATTCTCATCGTTGTCCGCCATAAATAGCTGCGCATAACCAGAATAACCGTTCTTCTCCGTTGAAGAAAGCGAATATGCTCCACTGTTTATCAGTTTGTTGCAATAGTCGATAGCCTTGCTATATTCTTCCTTTGCGCCCTTTGTATAGATTGATGAGTTCAAAGCCAAACGTGCGTGGAGCATGTATGCAGCACCCTGGTCCGCACGTCCGAAATTGCTTGAATTACAGAAAGAACCGACAGGTGCCAACAGAGACTCAAGCTCTGTAAGCTCATTGTCCAACCAATCGTAAAGATCCGGACCACTCATCTCTACTGGCAGTGTGCTGATATCAAAATCTGTCTTGAAAGGCGACTTGCCGAAAAGGTCAAGCATATACCAGTAGTGCAATGCACGGAGGAAACGTACCTCTGCGCGGTAATACTGATTCTCGCTGTTGTCTTCTGTTTGTTGCAGATAACTGTTGAAAAGCGTTATATCGTATGTAAGACGAGTGTAAACCCACTGTGTCCTGACGCTACTTGAATTCCATGAAATATTGGTAAGCTGTGGAATGTCAGAGTCGGTCTGCCATGCCCAGATACACTCATCGGTAGGCAACTCCATGCAGTTGAATGTGGTACGGTAGAACCCTGACTCTCCCTCATCGTCGCTAAGGTCACCATTGCCCGAAGCACCCTGCTGGCCCGTAAGTCCCAATGTGCCGTAGCATTTTGCCAAAAAGTTCATGGGATCTGCTACAGAAGGTGATGTCTGCGGATCAATGGAGCTTATATTCAAATCGTCTGCGCAACTAACCAGTCCAAAGGTAATCACTGCGGCAGCAATTGTCTTTAAAAATATATTTTTCATCGTTGTATCCTTTATATATTTGTAATTTATTTGTAAATACAGATTTAGCGGAAACCGTCAAATCCTTTTATCAGAAGTTGAGGTTAATGCCAAGCTGCATACTGAATGGACGTGGATAAGGATTCTTATCTATACCGTCTGCGACTTCAGGATCAAGCCCTTTATACTTCGTAATGATGAACGGATTCTGTGCCGTTAAATAGATACGCCCCGGCAAATACGGTTTGCCATCATTCATAAATATATGTGAGAATGAATAACCAAGCGTGATGTTGGTACATTTCAAGTATGATGCGTTCCTTACGAAATAGTCGCTGATATAATACTCACTACTGCTCGTTCCCGTGAAACCAAGTTTTACAGCCTCTGACGTTGTGTTGTTGTATGCGCTGTTTGAGTATAATCCTGTAGCACTGACAGAAGCTTTGTCAGACAGGAAGTCATAGTAAACATAGTTGCCGATAGAAGCACGGAACGCTGTACTCAAATCCCAGTTCTTATACGTGAACTTCATCGTAAGACCCATGAATACATCAGCAGCCGGACTCTTGTAGAAATAACGGTCATCATCGTTGATAATACCATTGCCATCACGGTCAACATAAACACCCTCAATCGGTTTCCCTGCCTCATCGTAAACCTGCTGGTAAACCCAGAATGAGTTTGCAGGATGACCTACCGACTGCGCCTGAACCTGTGTACCAAGTCCTCTGGATATAGAGGTTCCTGTCTTTACAACATATCCATCATCACCACCGATGAGCTCTGTAATCTCATTATGATTCCATGAGATATTGTATTGGATATCCCATGTGAAGTTTTTCGTTACGATAGGTTTAACGCCTAATGTCAACTCAACTCCATAGTTCTTCAAAGAACCGATGTTCTCTGACATACGCTGACCGAAATTCATAAGTGCCGGAATTGTTACATCCTGTATCAGGTCTTTCGTCTTACGATAATAACCATCGATATTGGCAGTGAAGCGGTTGTTGAGGAAGGCAAAGTCCAAGCCTGCGTTCCACGTAGTAGTAGTCTCCCAAGTAAGGTCTGGGTTGTACTTGTTAGGACGTGTGGTATAATAATATGTATCTCCAAATGGATATTGGGCGTATGAGTTTCCTGCTACGTAAAGTGGTGTGTAAAGGAAATCATCTCCGATATCCTGCTGACCTGTCTGACCCCAACCAAGACGAAGCTTGAACTCATTCCACCAGTCAAGGTTCTTCATGAATTTCTCATCGTTGATCTTCCATGCCAATGCCACTGACGGGAAATAACCCCACTTATGACCTTTGGCAAAACGTGAGGAACCATCGGCACGTATTGTTGCAGTCAACATATAACGGTCGAGTACTGAATAGTTCAGACGTCCGAAATAGGATACCAATGAGTTGTGTGTTGCCCACGCTGTTTCCGACCTTACTGCCGGGTTGTTTTCCTCTCCTGTATATGGGTCTGTGCCGCTACCAAAGTTGAAACCGCTACGGTGATAGTGCGATTCCTCTGCACCTGCCATTATGTCTATGTTGTGTGCTCCGAATACATGCTGGTATTGTGCGTATGCATTTGCAGTAATGCTATACTTGTAATATCTTGTGACACCATTCCAACCATAGTAGTTGCAATTGTACGAATACGGACTGCTGATATCATCCTGACGGCTCTCTGTATATTCTCCACCATAACTTGCGTGGATATGTAAGTCTTCCAAACCATGTATCTTATAGTCAACCTCAAAGTTGCCTGTGAAGTCAGATGACTTTGCATTAATAAACACCTGATGAAGATATGCCACTGGATTCTGTGGCGAGTTTGTATTCGCTGTAGTTGTCCATGTAGGATCACTGAATGTATTTACAGAAATAGCATTCTGCCAGTAGCCTCCAAAATATGTCTGATATATAGCATCACTACTCTTTACTGGCTGGGTAGGATCCATCGACAAGGCACCGCCTATTGCAGTACCGGCATCTACATAACGGTCTTTCTCGTACATGTACTTGGCAGAGATGTTAAAATTAAGATGGTCGTTGAGCAACGACGGCGAGAGGTTTATGCCGGCATTGAAACGGTGCATCCAAGAGTTGTCGATAATACCCTCATCACCCTGATAACCTACTGATACACGGTAAGGCACATTCTTTATTCCTCCTGTTACAGAAAGGTTGTGCGATGTACTCACTGCTGTACGGAATATCTCGTCCTGCCAGTCGGTGTTATAACTGCCAAGACCTTGTGCATCCGCGCCAATTATGCTATGTACGAGATCGCGATACTCATCACCGCTCAATACATCGTAACGTTTCTGAGTAGTGGAAACGGTTACATCTCCATTATATGAAATATGAGGAGCTGACTTTTTGCTACCTTTCTTGGTGGTAATGATGATCACACCGTTGGAAGCTCTCGAACCGTAAATTGCTGTTGCGGAGGCATCCTTCAATACCGTGAATGTCTCAATATCATTCGGGTTGATCATAGCCAACACGTTACTCATACCCGTCGCAGTGTTGTTGTCTATCGTAAGACCGTCAATGACAAGCAACGGATCATTGCTGGCGTTCAGAGACGAACCACCACGAATACGGATTTGTGCTCCTGCACCCGGTGTACCACCGGAAGTTATAACGTCAACACCTGCAATCTTACCAACTAACATATCGGTAGCATTGCTTGTGATACCCTTACTCATGTCGTCTGGCTTGATAGCCGTTACGGAACCCGTCAAGTCGGTTTTCTTTGCACGACCGTAACCGATGACTACCACGTTGTCAAGCGTCTGGGAGTCGGGCTCCAATGTAACCACCAATCCTGGTTTTAGTGTTACTTGTTTCGTAACGTAACCGATGTAAGACACTTGGATTGTTGTTCCAGGATTTGCAGTAATTGAGAAATTACCGTCGAAATCAGTAATCACACCACCTTCCTGTCCTACAATACGGACGGTAGCACCGATTACTGGTTCACCGGAAGCATCCTTGACGTGCCCCATAATAGAGCTCTGAGCAAAGGCTCCTACTGATAGGAACAGCCCTAAAAGAAGGGCAAAGAACCTAATGGAGGTCTTAAATTTTACCTGCTTCATCTTTTTGTTTTTTTTAGTTAACCAAATAT
>JAJPZD010000017.1:2606-7969 GCA_021204605.1 Prevotella sp. | reverse complement strand
GTGAACTCCATGGCATGGGCGGGAATGGCAAGCTCATACCACGAGCATGAATTACAAATTATCTTCTTCAATTCCTCCGCAGAGATATTCATGTTATACCACGCCCTGTCGTTCTTGAAGTCGATAAGGTCAAAATACACTTTGTTCCAGTCGATAAACGAAAGGTGCTTTGCCGTGAATTTCGCCGTGTTTACCGTTGCCCCCGAATCGTCCAATCCTTTCAGGGAACCCATCGCCTGTATCTTCGCATATATGTTTAATGTTACAGGCTGAGAACTGGCAAGCATATTCTCTCCGATGTCCACTGTAACCTCTTTCTTGAAATCGAGACCACCCTTCACTTTCAGGCATTTCAATCTTGTCTTGCTCAGGTCCACTACAGGAAGGATAGGCAGGATAATCTCCTCGTAATTGTCGTCGTTGGATGGTAGTCCCATGTCCTCAAGAATATTCTTGAACTCGTCCATATAATTTGCCCTGACACCGAAGATGTTCAATGTCTCCAATGTCTGCAGATATTTCGGCTTTGATGTCGGCTGCAAGGAGGTGTCCAATGCCGTTGATCGTTTCAACGACATCTTATAGCCTTTAAGACGCACGCCACGGCCAAATAGTTGGATAATCTGACTGCCCTCTGAACGCCCTACATTCATAAGCCCCATTGTGCTTACTCGCCACGACGACCACCCTTCTGTGAATTTCTTGGAACCGATAAGGATATTGATGTTGCTGTCCTCACGGTTGATAGTCTCAAACAGCGATTTGTCGGTGTAGTCCTTCGCCATGGCACTAATGTGTTTCTCCGTACACATTTTGGTGAGTGTTGCCGAGTCGCCTACGTTGATAACACCGAAATACTCCCCGTTCCCGATACGCATGCCTATCTCACCGTCAAGTCCACGGAGATTGTCCAAATGCAAGACTGCCCCTGATATTGTGCAATGAAACACCTTGCTCAACAAATCTTCATATATCGTTTCCGGGGAAATATTTTTAAATTTATAGTCGCGCAGGTATTTGAATGAGCGTGTGAAAATCGGGTTGTTGTTATTGTTTACTAAGCCGTCAGTACCCTCCAACAGGTTTCCTATGTTGCGTATGGATTCGGAACGCTCCTTTATAAATCGCTGGAAGAATTTCAGAATGGTAATGACATCGCTGTTCTCTCTATTGTTAGAAGTATCTGTAGCGGTTACAGAACTGCCCACGAAGATGGCAAGCGGACGCTCGATATTGAATTTATGCAGCTCCGCCCCGGTGTCGATATACAGTCGCAGTTGCTCATAGTAATTGAGCAGGCATGCCGTGAGATAGGTATGCAGTTGACCTTCTTCCCACATATTCGCCATATTCAGAATCTGATAGTCCTTGCCATAGCCATCGTTATAGAAATAACTGTAAGAGTAATCAAAAAGAGTGGCTTTGGCATATTCCTCCAACATCTCCCTCCTCTTGCTCTGCGAACTTACTGAGTTGATGGCCTGTCCGAAAGTGGCGGAATATTCAAAGGCGAAACCGTCGGCGCTCAGTTGGTCACGGTAGTTTTTCCACTTGTCGCCCGAAGATCCGCGATGCCCCTCGTCAACCAACACGAGGTTGTTGCCCTCAAACGACTCCACTGCCACCGTCTTGTCACCGTCGGTGTCGGCGAGTTTGGTGTTCTCGATAATGTCGATGCCCGTATTGCTGAACAGACCAGTTGCTACAGACTTATTGAACTGATGTGCCTCGATATCGCTTTGTTGGAACTCCTCTATATGCTGGTTGGTTAGTCCCTCGTTGGGCGTGATGAGGATTGTCCTGTTCAACTTCTTTCCTGCACGTGCGGAATAATGCTGAAACTGCAGGATATTCACGTGCATCAGCAACGTCTTGCCGGAACCGGTAGCACTCCAGAAAGCTAACTTGTTCAAATCTTCCTCCGTAAATTCGGGTATCTCATGATTGGTTTGTGTGTCGATATTGAATTCTTTATCGTGATAGTTGCGGATGTCCTCCAACAGTTTTTCCTTGTCGGTGAAATACTTATCCAAATAAATCTCTGTAAAAAGGAGTGATAGATACTGGAAATATTTCCACTTTATCTCCTTATCACGGTTGCGGTTTATTTCCTGAGTATGCCTGAAAATGTTGTGGTCGTATTCCAACAGCATTTGCTCGGAAATTTCGCTAACTCCAACATACAGATGTGATTTTAGCAACTCCACATATTTTGATACGCCATCCTCATTGAAGCCCTCGTATGCTGGGTCTCTAAGGTCTTTGCTTAAATCCTGCAATGACTTCGTACCAAACAGACTAAGGATATATCTGTTCAGAACAAGCGAGTTGCTCAATGTCATTCTTTTTGCCATATCATTCTGCCTCAAACATCCTTTTGCTGAATTCCTGTTCTATGAGTATTACCTTCCAGGTATCTTCCTCAGTCTTTAGATTTTCAAGATTGTTGTCGCCATTCACGAAAATCTTGTCAAATTCACGGTCATGGGTGGAGTAATCCATCTTTTCAAAGAAATTATTAAGTTCCTCATTGGAAATCTGTTTGCAATCACGCCAGATAACAAGTATATGCTCGTTCTTGCGGTTATAGCCCTCAACAACACAGATATTGTCTTTCGGGTATGACAATCTTACTACATTCAGCCCGATAAGATAGTTGAATGTCTCAATAAGGTCTATCTTCTCCTCTCTCATCTCGTTGTTACGGGTAATCTTCAGTTTGGTGTTCCAGGGATTTACAAACCACTCCAAAGAGAACAGCGAGTCTCTTGTCTCTGTATCTAAAAGATAACCGAGCATATAACCGTCGTAAAACTCTCCTGAATTGTCCAACGATGTGTTCTTCTCTATAACAAGATTGTTCAGCGTGTCCTCATATTGCTCAAGACGCATGTACTTGAAACAATGACTGCTCCCCTTACGGCTGACGGGCTTGCCGTTATTCCAGTCCTCTGAATATATCACCTTCTGAATGCGAGGCTTGGTAACGGTATCAAAATAATCTCCCATCTCAACAAGAATGTATTTTCTCTTACCTCCATCATTTCTATTCAAGTTTATTACTGCATGACCGGTTGTGCCAGAGCCTGCAAAATAATCAAGAACATAACCATTTCTATTATTGTACATACCAGCACCTATAGCGGTCATCTCTGTGTAAATGGATTTTGGGAAAGAGAATAATCCTGATTTACCAAATAATTTTGTTAGTAAATTTGTACCATTTGCAACAGCACTATATTTTGAGTCAATCCAAATACTCGGAAGCAATTCCCAATCAGACTCATCGTAGTATAATCTTTGTATAACATTATTGCTTGAACATTTAAGTAAACCATTTTTTATTGCTGTCTTTGCTGTTTCATATCCCAAACTCCAACAACGTTCAGACCCATCTGCTCCAATAGGATATATGCGAATATACCCTTCTTTTGTTGCATCTTTTGGATAATCTGAAGATGATGCTATTGGAGGTTCTTCAACTCCTTTAATTTCTTTGGTAACATCATCAATTAAAACCGCATAAAAACTATTTGGACGACCATGACGATAATTATTATCACCAGTTCCACTACGACAAAAGCCACGTGTCCGTTCTCTCTCAGGTATTGCATCACCTCTAAGTAAATCCAAATCTTTTGGAAGAACAAAAATATTATATTCGTGTGTTTTTGATACATTGCTTCTGCCTGTTCCTGAACCTGGATAGTGATTGACTATGGTTTGGAAAAAATCTGAATTTATAAAGATATTTTCAAGAAGTTTATAAAGATTATGTAACTCTGTATCATCAATAGCTATGGAATAGAAATAATTATTCGTAAGCATTTGTTTACTGGCGCAAATACGATCATTCATTAAAGATAGCCAAGTTGAATTCTTATAACTATTTTTATAAATGATAGGTGTTGCATTTGTATTATAGGGAGGATCTATATAAATACCACTAATAAGTTTATAATATTTGTTTATGATTAGTTCCAACGCCTGGAAGTTTTCCGAGTTGATCAACACCCCGTCGCATTGCTCATCGAGATTGTCAATCCCCGAAATCAGTTTGCGTTTGAATTTATCGTCAAAGAAGGCAGTATCGAGGACGAGGAAAGGATTTTCTTTCAGGAACTGCGGAGTGAGGGGAACTGTATATCCTGCCTTGCCGTTTTGGGAGAAAAAATCATTTGCCGCTGATGGTGTAATCTCATCGATGGCAAACAGCCGCACCCATTCTTCCCTTTGTGCGTTGTTGGCACAAATCTCAGGATAAAAACTCTCAGGAATGCGGTCGAGCGTGATACAATAATCTGCGGCAACCACCATTTTCTTTTTGAGCCAGAGGCGTTTTTGGAAATTCTCCAAAGAGGCGAGGAACTCGATAATCCTGTTGCCCACATTCTTTATCGCCTTGATTACCGTGAGGTGAGCAAGGAACGAATCTGTGGAGCGGGCATCGATATCATCAATCTCAAGAATTTCGTTTTTGATGTAAAAGTCAAGTTCCCTTGTGAGAAAGCCCTTCAAGTCCTTATGAATAAAATAGTCGAAGGTGTTCCTTGCCACATAGTCATTAAGATGCTTTTGTAGTAACGTCCTGCTCTTGTCAGATTCTGTCGGTCGTGGTACAAGCACTTCCATTGCGAACTCTGTCGGTATCTGCTCTTTTACGGTTGTAAATGCCGTATCAATCAGCGTTTTCTGCTTTGTCGCTTTCGGATATAGTTCGTAAGTGAAGTTGATATGCAGTTCTCCGTTTACAATTTCAATAGGACAGTCCTCATGCAGGGCAAAGCGTCGCCCCATATTGTTTTGAGCCTTGTTGTTGTTCTGCTCAGTCGTGGCATCCTTCAGCGTGAACTCCACCACCTTGCCGCTATCCAACTTGAAGCGGTAGTTACGGAAATACTCCCCCGTCTTGATATAATACTGATCGGCGTTGGCCCAGTGGAGCTTCACCTCCTCGCCCTCGTATGGTATGGCATATACATCCTTCTTGTAGCGACGCTGCGAAATGAAGTCACCGCCATCGTAATACCGGCTGAAGAATGTTGTCAAATGTGAATACACCTCATTTTCCAAATCCTCAGTATTGCCGGCATCTAATAATTTTGCTTTCAGTTCCTTTACCTTTGGCAAATCATCTGGCGAGATACCCAAACCCTCTGCGTCTTTTTTCGCTTTTGCAAGTTCTTCCTCTATTTTTTCAGTCTGTGCCGACTTGTTCCTCTCAAGAATCTCCGTAACCTGAGCTTTCAGGTTCCCGTTCAGATACTTTTCTATATCATTTCTCTTTTGGTTCATTATGCGATAAATCCCAAAGTCAAGGTCGGCTTGGTCGAGCATAAAGACTTTCTTGAGAGTCTTCTTGA
>JAJPZD010000017.1:0-2506 GCA_021204605.1 Prevotella sp. | reverse complement strand
CCAAAGTCAAGGTCGGCTTGGTCGAGCATAAAGACTTTCTTGAGAGTCTTCTTGAACGATTCGAATTGTGGTGTAGCCATGTTATTTATCGTGTTCATATTATTTCCCAGTTTACAGTAAACAGATTTTCAGTAGTTATCTTTGTGGCGAGAGCATCGTTGAGCCGTGCGATTAACTTGTCTCTTTTCTCGGCAATCACATCCTCAACGGCAAACAGTTCTGTGCGCTTCTGCCTTTTCGTTCTCTCCAATGTCTTTATCTCCCTTTGCAACGACATCTTTTTCATTTCATCATCTTCCGCCCTGCATGCCCTCTCTTTGTCCTTGATCTGTTTTTTCAGGTTTTTCAATTCCTGTTCCACGAAAGAAGTCTGGTCATCTGCCCAGCGTTCTATCTTCTCACTCTCCTCATTGATAAACTCCCTGTTACGTGCTCTTATCTCTTTGGAGAGCTTTTCTGTTTTCTTCGCCTCAATAGGTAAAAGCTGTGTGTCGTCAATAAAGAGTGCTGGGGCTACCAAGGCGGGGATAGTCATCAGCTTTGCTGCAAAATCATCCTCCATAACATTGCCGTTTGTATCAATGGCTGTTGATATTAAGTGCTCCTCAGAATCTTTCGGAGAGACATAATGCACAATGATTATTTTCATCGTCCCAGACTTACCTTTCTGTGCCTCAACAACCGATACTTTTTCACTTATTGCGGATAAATCGAATGTCAGTGTTACTGGGGCTGTCGTGTCAATATCCTTAGCTTGAGAGATTACCCATTGGGCGAGCGGATGACCGATGCGGTATGTATATGCATCATTGACATCTTTTCCCATTTGATAAAGTCCTGTATCTATTGTCTCTCCACTGACAACAGGGGCTTCCAACAGCCTGAAACGAAAATCGTTGTTATCAACATCTTTTATCTTGTCTCTCAATACAGCGACAGTGAGCAGCCAAAGGAGATGATAGAATTCTGTAAGGCGATATTCATCAACGCTTTTCCTTAGTTTCAGCTTGTTGACCACATCCTTGTCAAAATTCTCTATCAGTTTGTTTTGTGTGGCAATGATATTCTTGTCTATCTCGTCTTTCATCTCCTCCTGAAGGCGGTCGAAAGCGGCATCAATCTCTTCAACAGAGCGGCACGACTGGTAGATGTTAAGAACACGGTGTTCAAAATCAACGCCTTCCATGCTATGACCTAACACTTCATCACTTGACCCGAACACACCACAGAACAGGTTGAACTTCTCCGACAGCAATTGATATACCCTTTGGTCAGCACGGTTCGCCTTGTTGATGAAATTCAAAACTACCACATCGTTTTTCTGACCGTAACGGTGGCAACGCCCTATACGCTGCTCCACCCGTTGAGGATTCCAAGGCAAATCGTCGTTTACCACAAGGGAGCAGAACTGCAGGTTGATGCCTTCGGCTGCCGCCTCCGTTGCAATCATTATCTGGGCTGTGTTCTTGAAATAATCCACAAGGGCCTGACGCCTGTCGGCTGTCAACGAACCGGTAATGTGGGATGTGCCTTTGTTTTTCTCAAGCCATTTCTTGTAAATCTCCCTTGTGTCGCTATCGGAATTTGAACCGTTGAACAATACGAGTTTGCCGCTATAACCGTTGTCTTCCAATAGCTGTTTCAAATATTTCTGCGTCCGGTTGCTTTCCGTGAAAATCAATGCTTTCTCCGGCTGACCGTTCCTCCGCTTATCCTCAAAGGCTATTTCCAACGCCTTGAGCAGACACTCGCCCTTAGTGTTTGTAGCAATGCCCAATGCCAACTCATAAATAGCGGTAAGCTCTGATATTTCACCTTTTATGGCATTGATATCTTGTTCAGTGTATTTCTGTCCCTCATCTTTCGGCTGTGTCTCGTCATTGTCCTCATCAGTCCATTCCTCGTTGATATCCTCAAAATCATCAATGTCGTTCTTGATGTAGCTCATTATAAAATCTACATTACTTTCATCTGCCTTGTCGCTTTCTACAATAGCTTTAAGACGGTCGATAATAGTCTTGAAGGTACCTGCGATGGCGAATGTTGATGAGGAGAGCAGTTTGTGAAGTACCAATGATATAAGTGTCCTTTGCCCTGCCGGCATACCATAGCACGCCTCTTTTTGGAGGTAATCAGTAACTAATTCAGAGAGCGCAATCTCATCTTCACTTGGATAATACTCCTGAACCATAGCGTGCCGCTCGGTGTATTTCACGTACTCCTGTACATCACGCCTAAGTGTGCGGTGGATTATCGGTGTTATACGATGGCGCAACTCAAGATATATGCTGTCCTGACGAAGTCCTACCTTGCCATAGCGTTCCGTAAAACTCCTCAGACTGCCAAAATAATTGTCATCTATAATCGAAATCAACCCGAACAACTCCTTTACATTGTTCTGCAACGGCGTCGCCGTTAATAGCAGTTTCTTGTAATCTTTCAGTCCTGCTTTAAGGACATAAGAGAAATGTGATGCACTACTGATTATAAGAAAAGAAAACAAATC
>JAJPZD010000214.1 GCA_021204605.1 Prevotella sp. | reverse complement strand
CCGCTGCCAAACGGTTTTTCCGACCCCAATTGAGCGACTTGATAAACCCGTTCCTTATGAAGGATATGTATGTGGCTGTCGATAGGCTCAATGATGCGATGGGGCGAAAAGAGCGAATAATGGTGTATGGTGACTATGACGTTGACGGTTGTACAGCTGTTGCGTTAGTGTATAAGTTTCTGCAGCAATTTTATTCAAATGTAGATTATTACATTCCCGACCGTTACGATGAAGGTTATGGGGTGAGCTATAAGGGAATAGACTATGCCAATGAGACAGGTGTGAAATTGATTATAATTCTTGACTGCGGCATCAAGGCGGTGGATGAAATTGAGTATGCCAAGAAACGCGGCATTGATTTCATCATTTGCGACCACCATGTTCCCGATGAGGAAGTGCCGCCCGCTGTAGCCGTACTCAATCCAAAGCGGAGCGATGACACCTATCCTTTCAAGCATCTTTCCGGTTGTGGGGTAGGATTTAAGTTCATGCAGGCATTCGCAAAGAACAACGGAATTTCATTCTCGCGACTTATCCCCTTGCTTGATTTCTGCGCTGTCAGCATAGCAGCAGACATTGTTCCTGTTGTTGATGAGAACCGTATTCTGGCGTATTATGGGTTGAGACAACTGAATCAGAATCCGAATGTCGGTCTGAAGGCTATAATTGATATATGTGGTCTAAACGGCAGGACGATTTCCATGAGCGATATAGTGTTTAAGATAGGGCCGCGCATAAATGCTTCCGGGCGGATGGAGAATGGCAGGGAGAGTGTGGATCTGCTTGTGGAGAAAGATTTCATAAGTGCGCTTAACGAGGCCAAGCATATAAACGAATATAATGAGCAGCGCAAGGATATCGACAAGCAGATGACAGAGGAGGCCAACCAGATCGTGGCGAGGATAGAGAGTCAGAAGCGTCATTCGAGTATCGTGCTTTATGATGAGAACTGGAAGAAAGGCGTGATAGGCATTGTCGCATCACGGCTGACAGAAATATATTTCCGCCCTACTATCGTGTTGACACGTGAGGATGACCTTGCCACTGGATCAGCACGCAGTGTAACAGGATTTGATGTCTATTCTGCAATAAAGAGTTGCCGTGACCTCTTGAAGAGTTTCGGTGGACATACTTACGCCACAGGGTTGACTTTGAAATGGAAGGATGTGCCTGAGTTCAGAAGACGTTTCCAGAAATATGTCGAGGAGCATATAACACCGGAGCAGACGGAGGCGATACTCGACATCGATGCACAGATAAATTTCAAGGACGTAACGCGAAAGCTCCATTCAGACGTTAAGAAGTTCGGCCCATTCGGTCCTATGAATCCGAAATTGGTGTTCTGTACGATGGATGTATATGATTTTGGTACGAGCAAAGTGGTGGGCAGAGACCAGGAGCATATCAAGTTGGAACTTGTGGATTCCAAGTCCAACAACGTGATGAACGGTATAGCATTCGGTCAAAGCGAGGCGGCACGGTATATCAAGTCGAAGCGTAGTTTTGACATCGCATATACTTTGGAAGACAACGTTTACAAGCACAATGACGTGCAACTGCAGATAGAGGACATCCGTCCTACCGTTGGCGAGGAGAAAATGGAATAGCCAAGGAATAATCCTTTAACCTCAATCAAGATATGCCCAAACAAGATGACACATTGAAAAAGATACTCCAAGAGTATTGGGGATATGAGGATTTCCGTGGCATACAGCGTGAGATAATTGACAGTATCTATTCCGGGCGTGACACGCTGGGACTTATGCCAACCGGTGGGGGTAAGTCAATCACGTTCCAAGTGCCGGCATTGGCACAAAAAGGGGTGTGCCTTGTCATTACGCCTCTTGTCGCCCTTATGAAAGACCAGGTGGCCAACCTACGCTCCCGTGGTATAAAGGCGGCAGCTATCCACAGTAGCATGACGCACGCAGACATACTCACCACACTTGAGAATGCGGTGTTTGGTGGCGTTAAGATATTATATGTGTCACCAGAGCGGCTTTCCTCTGAACTTTTTCTGAAAAAGCTCGAACATACGAATATCAGTTTTATAACTGTTGATGAGGCTCACTGCATCAGTCAGTGGGGATATGATTTCCGCCCTTCTTACCTTAAAATCAACGATATAAGGAAGATAAAGCCCGATGCCCCGATACTTGCTCTTACTGCGACGGCCACAGCGAGGGTGATTGACGATATACAGGTGCGTCTTGGTTTCAAGGAGAAGAACGTGTTCCGCATGAGTTATGAGCGCAAGAATCTTGCATACATGGTGAAAAATTCGCCTGACAAGCGTCAGGAGGTGTTGCGCATACTCAAATCAGTGAATGGCTCGGCGATAATATATGTGAGGAGCAGACGACGCTCAAAAGAAATATCCGACTTTCTCAATGACAATAACGTGAGCGCCACATTCTACAATGCCGGATTGGAGGATGCTGCAAGGGATGAGCGGCAGAACCAATGGCATGCCGGCAAGATAAGAGTCATGGTGGCTACAAATGCGTTTGGAATGGGTATAGACAAGCCCGATGTGCGTATCGTAATACATTTAGACTGTCCGGATTCTTTGGAGGCTTATTTTCAGGAGGCCGGGCGTGCCGGGCGTGATGGCAAGAAGTCGTATGCGATACTTCTGTATAACAACAACGACAGGAGTAAACTTGAGCGCAGGATAGCGGAGAACTATCCAGACAAAGACTATATACGGCAGGTCTATGAGCATTTGGCATATTTCTACCAGATAGGTATGGGCAGTGGTGCCGGCTGCCGTTTTGAGTTCAATATCGATAGGTTCTGTCAGGCGTTCAAGCATTTTCCGATACAGGTTAATTCATCTCTGGGCATACTCGCAAGGGCGGGATACATAGAATATGAGGATGAGACCAACAACAGGGCGCAAGTAAAGATTCTGCTCACGCGCGAGAGCTTGTACCGTTTGGACAGTCTGTCTGTCAGTGAGAATGCTGTCATTATCTCACTGTTGAGGAATTATGGAGGACTGTTCTCAGATTACTGTTACATAGACGAGAGCCTCATAGCTTTGCAGACGGGCCTTGACATACCTGATCTATATGTTTTGTTGAAGGGCTTGAGCGAGCGCAGGATAATCCATTTCATACCGCGCAAGGTGATACCGCATATCAGTTACTCTCAGCGTAGGGAGGAGGCGGAGCGTATAGTGTTTCCTACTGATGTTTACGATGATCGTAAAAGAGAGTTTATCGAGCGCATCCAGTCGGTATTGAGCTATGCAACCAACGATGGAGCCTGCCGCAGCCGCCAGTTGTTGCGGTATTTCGGCGAGGTGAGGTCTTCCGACTGTAATCAGTGTGACGTGTGTATAGCAAAAAAAAAGAAGGAGACAACTAATGAATTTTTGAGTACGGCACAGATGCTTATCAAGAACTTGTTGTCAGACAACAAGCCGCATATTGTTACGGACATAGATAAGATAGATTATAAAAGGGATATACTTGAGGAGGCTCTTGATTATCTCATCAGCGAGGAGGAGATAAAGGTCCGTAACGGGCAACTTCTTTTGGAATCCGCAAAACGGTAAACAGCACTTGTCAGTTTTTACGCATACATGGAACACGCATATTTATCATAAACAATCAGCCTCAAAAGCCGGAGCTTCTGAGGCTGATTCCTGTTTATGTATTTACTCTTTTGAAAAGCAACATATAAATACAGCACTTCTGTAACATTGGGTTACTTCCATGCGGCACCCGTTCTCCAGCGAGGGTCACCAATACCCTTAGTGTAAATCGGGTGATTCCTTACTTTGTCGTTGTCATTGTAATAGAAACCATCAACATTGTGACGGTGCATGTCCTTATAACCGTTCTTAGCAATTGGGTCAGGATCCTTGAACAACTCCTCTGGAGTAAGCTGATAGCCCACTGCATCATCCTCATTGCCGTTGACGTTGTCACCGAACTTGATCTGTGTTTCTCCATATCCTCCTACATTTAGTGCACCGCTCTGGTAGCCGGCACCGTCGCTTGTGTTGCTGAACGCATAGTTGGTGAACAGACCGTCGGTCAAGGTCGTTTCCGTCCAGTTTGGAACGGTGGTGGCATAGTTGTCCTCAAAGTCGTAATTCATCACTTTCGTGTCAACACGCATACCCCTCATGTAGAGAGTCCTGTCATCGTCGTCACCATCACGTACCTGAACGAAGAGGTTCTTCTTGACAGTTACCGTACTGTTCTGTGGAGCATAACGTATTTCGAGGACCAGTCCATGACTTGATGAAGATGAACGTGGAGCAAAGTTGACGAAAGTATTGTTCTCGATGTCAATGTTCCAGACAGTTCCTTCCGGCCATGCGAGGTTACCGTTTTCTGTTACTAATGCATGACGTGAGCAGTCGAGGAACGAGTTGTTGGTAATTGTAAGGTTCTGGTAGAAGTTAGAGTTCTTGTTCGTACCAGGGCCGGCGAACCAGGAGTAACCACGACCGTTGACATCGTATTGACCGCAGTCGTAGAATACGCAGTTGTCAACAGTAAGTTTCTGAATAATCTGACGGTTAGGACCCTGGAATCGGATAAAGCCACGAACCAAACCATTGAAAGTACAGTTGGTAACGCTCAATTCCCCCATAGTGAATCCCAAGCCCTGAGAGTTCATGTTGATGAAATAGTTGGCACTGATGGAGAGTTGAGAATTACCGTCAACACCAGTCTGATCCATGTAGTTGTAGTATTGTTGTGGCTGGAAATTAATCTCGTTGAACTTAATATCTTGGAATGTCAACAAACAACCATTTTCAGCCGTACTTGCCGCATTACGTCCTAACATGAAATTCCTTGCATTGGTAGCAGTACCATCCTCAAGACTTGTTCCGACACCGAGATAAACAGTAGCTCTACCTTTACCGGCTGCAAGGTCAGCAGGGTCGGTTTCAAGAGTAAATCCTTTACACATGGCTTGGTCGGTGTATATATAGTAATATTCACCACCACGGAGGTAGAACACCTGACCCTCTGCCATGGAATTATCGTTCATGTAGTTAGCCAATACCGTATCAATGCGGGCTGCTTTCAAATCTGGAACATAACATTGAACCAAAATAGTGTCGTTAGCATAATTGTATATAGGTTCGATTGTGATAGGATCGCCCACATCGCCTTTCATGCGGACGTATGTCTTGTTGTAGTCTCTATCGTAAACACGAACGATATTGTTGTTACGTCCAGTAACGATATATGAGCCGTTGCTTGTAAGACCATCAAACTCAACATATCCGTTGGCGTAGTCCTGTGCCGTCATTTTGTGAGTCAAAGTGGGCAGGTCAGGGTTATCACTTGTCGGCGTGATGGTGATCTCGTCGAATACCCATTTGCCGTCCTCATCAACCTCAGCACCGTTGTCGAGGAATTCTTCGTAAGCGGTCTCGTAACCGCTCTCGGCCTCAGCGTTGAAATACACCCTCATGGTAGAATAGTCAACGTCCTCAACCCAGAAGACATCAGGCACGTCGTAGCGGTCGCCGGTAGTGATTACCATATAGTCGTTCTGGTGGGATGTGTCGCCGTATCCGTACCATTTGGAGTTATATTGTTCACCGTTTGGAGAAATAGCTCTGATAGCGTAGGAATATCCCACACTGTATTGCAGGTCCTCATCAAGGAACTCCAGAACTTCCGGTTTTACGATAGTATCGAGAATCTTATTGTTTTCCCAGTCGGTACCTTGAATTTTAGATCTCAACTGATAGCCGCTTGCGCCATCAACGCCATACCAGTAAAGCATGACATCGTTAACCCTGTTACTTGGGCAGTCGGTAGCCTCGGATGCAATTCCGCAGGCATATCTATCAGAGCTGTTGTTGGTGTTCTGCTGTCTGCGGAACATGGGCATGAACAGACGGTCTGAACTGTATTCTTCGTCTATGACCTCATCATCGTCGGAGCAGCTTGGGAGCAGACACACGACGCTTACCAACATCATCAGTACTATATAAAATTTATTTTTCATTGTCGTTATCTGATTAGAATTAATAACCATAGTGATTTACGTATGCCCCATTGCTACGTGAAATAGCGTCAGTAGGTATCGGGAGGATATAACGAACAGGCGGCAGGGTGCTAAGATCCTGATCTTTGCTTGTCCAGTTAGGAATGTCCGTAGTCATAATCACACCCCTCTCGTCAATGTAGATGTAGCCACGTAGTGAGCACCGGCACTGTGCCTTTGCGATACCCGTGTCGTCATCAAGCCAGGAGCACCAGTCGGCACTTGACCAGCCTTTCGTAGGCATCATATCAGCATGTAGGCCGAAGTTTTGCCAGAGGTTTTCCACTGTCTCACCATCAAGCTCGTAGGTGTAGAACTCAAGAACGTCAAGGGTCTGGTTAGGATAGCTATCATCCTTTGGATTGCTTACTATGTTGTAGTAAATCCTGGTGGGATAGTTGTCGTATTCATCGTCAAAGTCGTATGAATAATCCTGACTGCCGAAGCCGTAATACTGCCAGAATACCTTATAGAGTACTTGGTTATAGAGATTCCAGCGAACAAGGTCTTTCCAACGCAGGTTCTCACCTGCGAACTCCCATTTGCGCTCGTCAAATATAAGCTGGAAGAAGTCATCCTTTGTTGTGGCAGCATCAACGTATTCGTCAACCATCTGTGTCTCGTTGGTGGCACCACGGAAAGCGCGCTCACGAACAGTCTTGAGAGCTGTCTTTGCAGCTTCTGTCGGACCGTTGTTAAGCTCGTTCTCTGCCTCGGCGAACATCAGGAGCACATCAGCGTAGCGCATGTATGGGAAATTGATACCAGTGCTTCCACTGCTCTGGTAGCCTTGAGTATGATTTTCGTCCCAGAACTTTGACCATTTGTTGCAATAGTTGTTGTAGTCGTTGAGGATGACCGGCGTGCCGTCATAGTCGTAATACCAGTAACCTATGGTGTTGCGGCGCAGGTCCTGCTCGTTGAAGGAGAAACGGTAGAAACTGTTCAGGCGGACACTACCGCTTGACGTACCCCAAAGGTTTGGAGCTTCGGTGCCGCCGGCACTTGAGTCATTGCCTTTAGGCCCGTGTACATAACCCACGTTACCGGAAACGTCCATTGTGAAAGGAATTTCGAAAATCGGGTCATCATCGTTGGCAACCTTGTAGTTACATTCATCGATAAATACCTCCCAAAAGCCTTTTGTCAGAGAGTGAGTGCCTGAAGATATTACGGAGTCGCAATAGTTTCTTGCTATCTCGTAATACGTCCTATAGTCATCCTGACGTTTCATAGTTCCTATGTCAGAGTTGGAGGCACCAGGGTAGAGAGAATAACCACCACGATAGAGGGCGATACGTGCTATCAAAGCCCAGCAGTATTCCTTAGAGCAACGCTCCACACCTGCAGACAGGTCGGCGGCGTATTCCATGTCAGGAGCAGCGGCCTCAAGGTCTGAGATAAGAGCATCGAGGATGTCATTGCGGTCTGCCATCGGCATTACTAAGCTCTCTGAGTCGTAAGTACGAGTCATAGAGAACGGTATATCGCCGAAATAGATTACAAAGTCTAAATAGCTCATGGCTCTTAGGCACTTGGCCTCGCCTACCATTTGCAGGAGAGAAGAGTCTCTTTCAGCATACAGGTCACTTTGTTCAGCAGCACAGATGAAGTTGTTGGTGCTCTCTATGCCAGAGTAAACAGTTTCCCAAAGAGTCTGCAAAGTACTTGCGTCAGCCTCGCAGTCAAACAACTTATATTCATTGTGGCTGGTGCTCTGAGTCTCGTTGGTACTTGTAGTAAACTCAACGTCACTGTTATAGTTGAATGTCGTGAGATAGTAGTTGCCGTAAGAGTTGTTCCTACAAATCTTATAATAAACATTGTTGAGCAGTCGGTTGGCCTCTTCGGTGGAACTGAATATATAGTCGTCAGTGAACGTAGAAGGAGAGTTTACGTCCAGATAGTCGGAACATGACGATATTCCCATCAATGAAAGAAGGAGAGCCA
>JAJPZD010000052.1 GCA_021204605.1 Prevotella sp. | reverse complement strand
TGGGAACAACTGTTTCTTGTAAAGACTATGAGGAAGATATGTATTCCGATATGCAGGGACAGTTGACAGCGCAAACTGCGGCGTTGGAGAGTGCATTGGCTACTCTTCAGGCTCAACAGGAGTATCTCCAGTCTTTGCAGGAGACTCAAGGTGATGAAATTGATGGCTTGAAAACTGCATTGTCAACAGCAGAGGAAACACTCGGTAATATGATTTCTTCCATTACGACTTTGCAGGGACAGGTAGCTGGCATCCAGGGCGACGTGGATAATATAAAGAGCACTTTGAATGGCGTTGACATCGCTGGTATGTGGAGTGTTTACAACCAGTTGATACAATACGCAGGCAGTGCTGACAACTATGTTGCCATGCAGGATGCCCTGATGGATTTCATCAAGGAATATCAGAGCTGCGGCTCCACGATTACACAAATCGTAGAGGACGTGGCTGCTGCAAAAACAGCCGCAGACGTAAACTCTGGACTTATTGAAAATCTCGGCGACAGCGTATCTGCCTTGAAGGATGAAATCGCACAGCAGAAGACTGAAGCAGAAGAAGAATACACTAACATCTGGCAAGCAATCAATGGTATTTTGGATGGCGGCTCAGGCACTGATTATTCTGAATTGATAACAATTCTTACCCAAACGTTGACGGATCATGAAACGCGGATCAGCAAGCTTGAGACTACATTGAGTGAGCAGGTTCTTAAGTTGAACAACTTGGAAAGCTGCCTCAGCCAGCTCGTTACTGGTATTCTTATCCAGGCAACACAGAATCCTATCTACGGAACATTCTCATTGCCGGTAGGCGTACAAAGCAATGT
Organism: Prevotella sp.; assembly: GCA_021204605.1. GTDB lineage: Bacteria > Bacteroidota > Bacteroidia > Bacteroidales > Bacteroidaceae > Prevotella. The sequence continues at coordinate 29,110 of JAJPZD010000052.1, read as the reverse complement.
CCTTGCTGCTTACTATGGCTCAATAGAAGATGACGTTGAGTTCCCGACAACAAGGAACGGCAATTATGTAGGTGGTGAGAACTACAACCTGACTGCCGCTGATTTGCAGATGCTCGGTGTTACATCAGAAACCTACGGTGGTGCTCTTATTTCTGATCAGGAAGGCAATGCCGGTACATTATATGTTACTATCAACCCGAACACAGTTGACTACACAGGTCTTACAATAGGTCTTGAGAACAGCCAGGGTAAGGCTTCTGGTGTAGAGCTTGGCACTCTTACTCCATCTAACCACCTCATCTCTTTCGGTTACACAAGAAGTGTTGAGAATGGCTTCTATGAGGCAAAAGCAACAGTCAGCAAGGATGTTACATCTGATATTAAGCCTGATATCGACATTAACGGCTTAAGAAGCGTGATTTCTCAGTTGAAGAACTATGTTACCTCTTTGGGAAGCGAGAGCCTCAACGTTACTGACATTGTAACAACTCTTTATTCAGAGTGCAGCAATATTCTTGACGCAAACGCCGTTTATGCTAAGTGGACAGACGATAATGGTGTCGAGCACAAGACGTATTCAAATTATGAGCTTGCCGCAACAGCTATCAAGCCTCTTTCATACGGATTCCTGTATGACCAGACTTACTCGAATTTCCCAGGCATTGGCAGGCTTGAGTCTATGGTAAACAAGGTATTCAACAAGATTACAATACCATCATTCAACCTTGATGACTATGATTTCTCTAAGATTGAGAATATACAATATACCGATCAGGATAAGATTACCGCAGATGTTACGATTCACGTTAATGCAGGAGAGGTAGTCAGTGATACTGTTCATGTATATGATAATGATGGTAATTTGATTGGCTCTGGTGTCGTTGCAAATGGAGAAGTTGACATAACAGCAACCGTCGATATTACTGATGTCTTAAATGATTTCATGGCAGACGAGTATGGACAGATTAATGACGTGATTGATAATATCAACAGCTATCTCGACAATGTCAACGCTATTCTTGAGGCGGTAAGTCAGATCAACCAGCTGGCAGACAACTTGGACGATATGCAGTCGAAAATCATCTCTTACCTTGACAAGATAAACAACAGGCTCTGCAATATTCTCAACTCTGCAAACAAGTTGTTGCAGCCTATACTGCTTGTCGGTACAACAGACGGTTACGCACAAATCAGCCAGATACAGGTACAGCCTTCTCTCCTTTCTGGTACAGAGGCCACCCTCGTTCCGACATCATTCACGGCAGAGACAGTCGCGCCGGCTTACAAGAAACTCGTAGGTGTTACCAACGTTTACAGTTCTCAGGATGTTAGCATAAGCGCACAGAATGGCGACAGTGGCTGTCTGAGTGCTCTCCAGAACGCAAACAGCAGTGCTGATATGGCAACCATCCTCGACGGCAACACTCAGTTTGTTACATTGTCAGGCTTGCAGAAGGGTTACATCTACGAGATTGCCTATACGGCAGTTGACTACTCTGGTGTGGTTGTAGCTGAAAAGTATTACGTAAAGGTAGCTGAATAAATTAACAACCCATTCTATATAATGTGAAATATCTGCCAGACGGAACATCCGAGGATGTTCTTTCTGGCAGGAAAAAAGGAAATAAAAAGTATAAAAAATAAACAGAGATCATGAAAATCAAGAAAATAATTTTGTCCTGTTTGCTGGTGATGGGTTGCCTCGGAGCAGCCGCTCAACCAGAGGAAAAGACAGAGTACGTATTTAATCCTCACTGGTATCTTCAGGTACAGCCAGTTGGCGCACAGTACACATTAGGTGAGTTGAGTTTTGGTAAGTTGGTTTCATACAACGCACAGATCGGAGCGGGTTATCAGTTTAACCCTATCGTAGGCCTTCGCCTTTCTGTTAACGCTTGGAGCAGCAGGGCAGGCTCAGAATTGGATAATTCTATTAAGAAATGGAGGTGGAACTATGTCGCTCCTATGCTTGACGCTACAGTAAACGTTTCTAATCTTTTCTGTGGTTTCAATCCAAAGCGTATTTTCGAGTTCAGCGTATTTGGCGGTATCGGTATGAACATTGCGTGGAACAATGGCGAAGCTGCCGCTGTTAAGGAGAATTTGGCTGATTATAACCTTCAGTATCTGTGGGACGGTACTAAGGTACGTCTTGCAGGCCGTGCAGGTATAATGGCTGATTTCCGTATATGTGATGCTGTCACATTAGGACTTGAGGCTTCAGCAAACGTGCTGAACGACCACTATAACTCAAAGAAAGCTGGCAATGCCGACTGGTATATCAATGCTCTTATCGGTGTCAAGATCAACCTTGGCAAGTCTTATACAACAAAGGTTGTTACTCCTCCGGCACCTCCTGAGAAGGTTGTTGAGCGTGTTGTAGAGAAGGTTGTTGAGAAACCGGCACCACCGGCACCACCGGTTGAGGTAAAGGTAGAGCCATTGCGTCGTGACATATTCTTCACAATCAATGCAACGCACATTGTCGGTGATGAGGCTTTAAAGGTTAAGGAGATCGCAGAGTACTTGAAGGCTAATCCAGAGGCTACTGTTCAGGTTACCGGTTATGCCGACAAGGGTACAGGTAATGAGAAGATCAACTATGCACTCTCCGAGAAGCGTGCACAGGTCGTTGTTGACAGCTTGATCAACGACTATGGCATTTCCTCTTCTCGTATCTTCTCATCAGCAAAGGGTGACACAGAGCAGCCGTTTGATGTTGATACAAAGAACCGTGTAAGTATCTGTATTGCAAAATAATCCTTAATGACATTAATGACATAAAGGCTAATTTAGATAATCTACCCTACCTTTCTCTTAGATTTAAATAAGAGGAAGGTAGGCTTTTAACAAGGAATTTATATTATGAGAAAATATTTACTTTTTTTGTTCCTGTCATCAGTGATGACAGTTTTTGCACAATATCCTGGCGATGGGTATTATCGTGTGCAGAATGTCGGAACAGGGCGTTATATAGTGCTTGTAGATAACAGAGGAAGCATCAATATCGCTACTACTTCTGCCGATTTGGGTGCGCTCAAATCATACGAGGATTTCGACTACGTGGTTTCCAGGCCAGGCTCCGTGATTTATGCTAAGAGACATGGTACTGCTACTGAGTACACATTGTACTCGCAGGGAGCGGACACATACAGCATTGTAAGTGGTTATCTTAAACTGCTTGACAATGGGGATGGATCTTACAAGGCTTATGCCACGAATAGTGGCTTGACGAAATATTTGAAAGATGAGGACGATGTTTATAATCCAGGTCTGTTGTTAACAGGCGGAAAGACTGATGTCAATACCGATTGGTGGATCAAACCTATTTCCAGTACTGATGATGACAATTATTTTGGCTTGACACCAGACTGTGCAGTTGGTGATGACTACTTTCTGACATTCTATGCAGCTTTTCCGTTCAGTTTCTATTCCGATGGCATGGCAGCATATTATGTAGATAAAATAGGAGTGGCAGACGACGGGTTTGGCATGGCTGTATGGAAAGAGATAACCGATAATATGAAGCCGGCCTCAACGCCGATGATAGTGAAGTGCTCTTCATCTAATCCTGCCGCCAATAGGCTCGACCTGCTGCCTTCGTCATCCTCCACCATATCCAGCAATATCCTGTCTGGCACTTTTTTCTGCAATGATGTAAAAAGCGAAAGTCATCGCAATGTGGTTGACTATGATCCTTCCACTATGCGAATCTTAGGTGTTACATCGAAAGGTGTATTGGGATTTGTTACAGAAGATGCTAATGCATTGACTTATATTCCTGCCAACACCGCATATCTTGTAGTACCTAAAGGAACGCCAGAGGAGTTGCAACTTGTTACCGATAGTGAGTATGAAACCCTTATGGAGCTGCATGCCGGCATAGAGAGTGTTACTTATTCTGTTGACGCAACTTCAGCAAAGTGTGGTGTTTATACGTTGACAGGCGTCAGACTGAGTAAGGACAACTGTTTGCCTGTAAATACGCCAGCCGGTGTTTACATAGTTGGCGGCAAGAAAGTCGTGGTACGCTGAACAAGATTCCCATTTTAGTACAATACATAGAAAACGCCAACCGTGCAGGCTGGCGTTTTTTATTTTACTGAATATAGCTTTTAGAACAGTCTGCGGGAGAAGCGCACGTTGATTACCGGATAAACCTTGATAGCCTTAATCACATCAACGTAGTCGCCCACTTTCCCCTTGATATTATCAACCTCTTTCGCCAAGTTGGTGCCATCGTGGGTGATTATCTCTGGCGTGCCGCCCCAGAACATCACACCGCAGTCGAAAGAAACATTATAACGGTCATCATTTCGCAACAGTCTCCCCCCATAGCCGAAGCCGATGTATGGCTTGAATTTGTTTGCCTTGATCTTCGCTTTCACCATACTGTTATCACCTGGCTCCATAAAGTAAGGCGTACCATCTGTCTTATAATCTCCCATGTGTATTCCCATACGGCCGTATGACATGATTTTGTCGCCTATCTCAGGGTCTATATATGCGTCACCGTATATCGGCTCGTCGTTCAACACTCGTTCATAAAGATTATTGTAGATGCTTACCGCCAACAATGTCGGCATATCAGCAGTGGTGTTGTAGGCTTTCGCAATCTTTGAATTGCCGAAATAGAAACCTCCGGTGAAATGCCAGTGCTTGTTGTGGAATGGGAATACGTCAACCAACAAATCGAAATTGTAGAATGTGGGTATTCCATTCATAGTGACGCTCTTGTCAACCCTGTAACCGGTATAAGACTCTAATTTGTTCACCAAGTTGTCCAAGTTGGTACTTACCCAGTTGCCGTCATTGTCCAACCTGCCGCTCTCTATATCAAAATGCATTTTAGTAGAGATGTGAGGCATGAAAGAAAAACCTGCCCTTATCTGTACCTCCTTGCATATCGGAGTCGCCAAGTCTATTCCCAGACCTGTCGTTCCCGCCGTTATAGCCAAGTCCAAGTGTCTGAAAGCCTTCATGTATGAACTGTTGGCAGTGTTACTCTCCGGCTGTGCAAATACTGCAAGAGGCAAGATACAAGCAAATGCCGCAAATGCCCACTTTTTGTTTACTCTCATCTTCGGTTTATGTAAATATTAGAATTGCCACCAATGTTTCTTTTTCTGTTCGGTAAGGTAGGAATCACCCCTTCTCTCTCTAAGAATATCATAATATGTCTTGTGCTCACTGATTATCCTGTATATAGTACCCCAGTCAGGGAGACCGCCAACATTGCAGTCGTCAATGAACATATCTGCCTTTATCTTACGGGAGAAATACTTGTTGCTTGCCGAACCGTTTTCTTCAGGGTAATCCTTGTTCACGGCATAGAACTCGATGCCTCGTTGCCTGCACCATTCCACTGCCTCATCCAACAATTTGCCCTCACGTACTGTCCATAGGATTACCTTATGGTGGTCAGCAATGAGCTTTTTTATTGTCTCTGTGGCGAATGGTATTTCCTCTCCTATTTCAGGATATTTATGCTCCACGATGGTGCCGTCGAAGTCCAAAGCTATTGTCATATCGAGAAAGATGTTTTTTAATATTAAGCAAGAAGAGGAAGAAGCTCCTTAGTTTCTTCCTCTTATGGTTTAATGTTTCACAGAATTATCATTCTTGTTGGCATAATGGCTGGTTGAATAATTGCCGTAGTTGCCATAATTGGCATACCTGCTGTATTTGCCATATCTGCCGTATCTGCCATACACACCATAACGGCTGTACTTGCCATACTTGCCGTAACCATAATAATAGCCATATTTTTTCCTTGAGAGGTCAATGCCGTTAATGGCTATGCATAGATTAGGCAATTTCTTATCCTCCGCCAATGCGTTTATCATACTGAAACTTACCTTTGGTGTGAAGTCGGCACGACAGAGATATACTGTGAGGTCCGCACTCTTTGCTATTTGCAGTGTATCAGCCACGAGGCCGACAGGTGCAGTGTCGATTAATACGTAATCGTAGTTTTCCTTTAATATTTTTATCACCTCACCCAAAGACGGACGGGATACAAGCTCGGCAGGGTTAGGGGGTATGGGGCCTGCCATAAGCAAGTCGAGGTTGTCGTTTACATCTGATGGTACGATTTGGGTCTTTACGTTTTCCCAGTCTAAATATTCGCGCATAAGGAGAACAGAAATACCATTGTGGTGGTTGCGTATGTCAAACAGTTCCGCTAATCGTGGCTTGCGTATGTCAAGGCCTATCAAAATCACTTTCTTTCCCAACAGAGCAAAACTAACCGCAAGGTTGGCGGCAGTAAACGTCTTGCCCTCTCCCGAAGTAGATGATGTGAACAACAATACGTTTTCATTTTCTTTAAGCATGAACTGGATGTTGGTACGCATGGAACGGAAAATTTCCTCCATCTGGTTGTTCTCGTTCTCATGCACCACGATGTCTGCCTTCGTCTTTGCCGTCTCGCTTGCCGTGACGATATCCGCTATTATTGGCAGATCGGTGAGTGCAGCCACATCATCATGACCTTCTATCTTGTAACGTAAGAAATTAATGATATAAAGGAATCCCGCAGGGATTGCCAATCCGATAATGAATAGTGCGAGGAGTATCAACATCCCTCTTGGACTGACTTTTTTGTCGAATTTAGGATTCTCTATTATCTTGCCCTTGTCAGCAGTGGCAGCCAATGAAATAGAATTCTCCTCTCGTTTTTGTAATAGCATGAGATAAAGACCAGACCTTACTTCCTGTTGACGACCTATCTGCGTGAGTATTCTCTCTTGCTCAGGAACCCGTGTAACGTCGCTGTTGTACTGGCTCAACTGTTTCTTTATGGCATCCCTTTCTATTTCAAGATTTTTCTTAGCCTGTTCCAATGCCTGCATTATGCTCGACTGCATATTGTCGAGTTGTGAAGTGAGCTCAGACACTACCGGACTCGTTTCAGAGGCTGTGTTGAGCAGCCGGTTTCGTTCAAGGGCTGCCTTGTTGTATTCGTTGATAAGTGATGTGGAAGACTCGTCTTTCAGACCTACATTTGATGGGAGCACCTGGTGCTTGTTGCCTGGACGGTTTGCAAACTGTATAAGACTGGAGATAAGCGATAGCTGCGTCTCGGCATCAGTGAGTTTCTGCTCGTATGCTGATGTGTTTGCTGAAGCAGTCGTGGCATTAAGCTGCAGCTCCATCAAATTGTTCTGTTTCTTGTATTTCTCTAATTCAGTATCCGTGCTTCCAAGCTCGATGTCTATCTTCTCTAAACGGTCATTGATAAACTGTTCGGTGCTCTTCGCCAACTCGTTCTTGTCTATATTGGCCTGGCGGTTGTAGCACACTACCAATTGTCGCAAGTAGTCCATACCACGGGTTATGCCTTGGTCTTTTATTCCTAAGTCTAATACCGAAGATGTCTTTGTGGTCTGGTCCACAGTGAGGTTTTTAACATAGTTGTATGATGTAAGACGTGGGGAATTCATCTCAATGATTATAACATCCCCTTCTTCCATCTTGTAATCTCCGTTGTTGGTCAATATAATCTTACCTACCCTTGTGGTTATTGAGGCGGGAATAGTTTTTACCTCTTTCTCAAATTTGTAAGGACCCGACGACTTCAGCTCGTTGACCTTAATATAATAAGACCCTTTTACTACATAGTGATCCGTTTTCCGGGTTATCTTCATTTTTACCGGTTTACTTAGCTTGTCGAGATGCTCCTCATCCATGTCAACGTTTATAGGATTGTTGCCGTATAATAGAGCTTTCTTGAAATTCTCTTGTTTATAATAGCTTACATATATCTTTAAATCGCGGACCGCTTCTTCTGCAATGTTTGCGGAAGTAAGAATCTCCATCTCGTTTTCTGTGCCGTAGCTGTTGCTGATTATACCGAGTGATGTGATATCTTCCAAAGTCTGTGAAAAACCGTTGTCTTGATTTCCATTGTCCTTGATGAGAAGTTTCGCTGTTACGTTATATTCAGGAATTTTGTAGTGGACATACAAAAAACCGATGCATACACATATAACCGCTGACAGTAGAAACCATTTCCAATTCAGGATGAATGCTGTATAGATAGTCTCAAAATTGAAAGAGGCGGATTCTTCCTCTTTTTTCTCTTGAAGTTTCTGATTGTTTTCGATCTCGCTCATATTTTATACATGTTTTATGTAGTGTTTCTAAAATCTGTTCTATCTGCCTTGAGCTTAAACTTTCTCGCTTATCAGTTCCATAAGATACTTGCCATAATCGTTTTTCAGCATCGGTAGCGCTGCTTCTTTAAGCTTCCCAGCATCTATCCAGCCCTTCTTGTAGGCTATCTCCTCAAGACAGGCAATCTTAAGACCCTGACGCTTCTCTATTACCTCAATGAAATTGGAGGCCTCACTCAAACTGTCGTGTGTCCCTGTGTCCAACCATGCGAACCCTCGTTGCAGAGTCTGGACTTTCAGCTTCCCCTGTTTCAGGTATTCTTGGTTGACACTGGTGATCTCCAATTCTCCTCTTTCACTCGGCTTGATGTTCTTCGCTATATCAACAACACTGTTTGGATAGAAATACAGACCTACTACGGCATAGTTGCTCTTCGGAACGGCAGGCTTTTCCTCGATGCTTAGACAGTTGCCTTTATCGTCAAACTCTGCCACACCATAACGCTCAGGGTCATTCACATAGTAGCCGAATACCGTGGCGTTGCCATCTTTCTCCGCATTATCAACACTGCCGTGCAGCAAAGTGTTAAATCCCACACCATGAAATATGTTGTCTCCGAGAACCAAGCAGACACAGTCGGCACCGATAAACTTCTCTCCAATGATGAAAGCCTGTGCCAATCCATCCGGCGATGGCTGCTCGGCATACTCGATACTCATTCCTAAAGATGAGCCATCTCCAAGAAGACGTTTGAAACCAGGAAGGTCGTAGGGCGTGGATATAATAAGTATTTCCCTTATCCCTGCAAGCATCAGCACTGAAAGGGGATAATATATCATTGGCTTATCGAAAATTGGTATCAGCTGTTTGCTAATACCTTTGGTGATAGGATACAGGCGAGTACCCGAGCCACCAGCCAATACGATTCCTTTCATTTTATTTGAATGTTTTTTGTAATACCATTAAATGAGAGAGTATTAGAAACCCTCTTTTCCTATGCACTTTTTGTGTATTTATTTAAACGGTGATATAAATACATTATTATTTTGCAAAGGTATGAAAAATGTGGATAATAATCAAATTTTATTTTGCTTTTTGGCACATTTGGTGTAATTTTGCAGATAACTTATTATTAAATATGACTAATACCCACTAATAAAATAAAAAACGTATGGGATTTTTCAGCAGACTTTTCCAAAAGAAAGATAAAGGCTCCAAGACGGGTGGAATGGAAGACTATATGACCCTGATACGTGTATATCTGCAGGCTGCAATGGCAGAGAATGCTAATATCACGAACCTTGCGATGTTGCCAGATTTGCGTATGTTCAAGACTACTCTCCATGTGCCCACTGTCAACAACAAGCTCGGAGTAGGGGAGAAAAAACACTGCAGGAAAATGCTGCAGGACCTGTATGCCACCAATGATGGCTTTTTCAAGGAATTGGACCAAAGCATCCGTAAAAACTGCCGCAAGATGCAGGACGTGCAGATATACATAGTGCAGTTTCAGAATTTCACTCAAGACCTGATGATGCTTATGGGTAACCTGATGAAATTTAAGTTGCGTATGCCTTCTTTTATGAAAAAGGCGATTTATACCATGACAGAGAAAACTGTTTCTGACATCTTCAACAAAAACGATTTCAAGGATGCCGGCGTGATGAAAACAGTAGCCGCAATCCGGAATTACGACAAGCGTCTGGGCTTCAGTGAGAAATGGGTGACCGATTTCGTCTATCAAGTTGTGATGTTGGCAAAGAAAGAGCCGAAGCCTAAGCAAGAAAGCAGCAAGAAATGATAGATACGTCTGTCTTCTATGGAAAGACTGCCTCTTATTTCACGTTAGGATGTAAGTTGAATTTCTCCGAGACGTCCACTATCGGCAAGACGCTACAAGAGTTGGGCGTGCGCACTGCCAAGAAAGGGGAAAAAGCGGATATTTGCATAATCAATACTTGTTCGGTAACCGAAGTCGCCGACCATAAAAGCAGGCAGGCAATACACCGCATAGTGCGTGAGAACCCTGACGCCTTTGTCGTCGTGACAGGCTGTTATGCACAACTCAAACCTGCAACGTTAGGAAATATCGAGGGCGTAAACCTTGTGTTGGGGGCAAATGAAAAGGCAGACTTCATACAATTTCTGTCTGACGAGTGGAGCGTTGTGAATTACGGGAACGCCAATACAAAATGCCTTACCCAAAGAACGAAGGATATAAAGACTTTCGGCCATAGTTGCTCACGCGGCAACCGTACACGCTATTTCCTGAAAGTGCAGGATGGATGTGATTATTTCTGTACTTATTGCACTATTCCGTTTGCACGTGGGCGCAGTCGTAATCCAAGCATACAATCGTTGGTCACCCTGGCGGAAAAGACCGCCAGGGATGGCGGCAAGGAGATTGTCCTCACTGGCGTGAATATCGGCGACTTTGGGAAAACCACCGGTGAGAGGTTCATCGACTTGGTAAGGGCATTGGAAAATGTTGTTGGAGTATGCAGATACCGTATAAGCAGTATAGAGCCGGACCTGCTCGATGATGAGCTGATTGAGTTTTGTTCTAAGAGCAAGTCTTTCATGCCACATTTTCATATCCCATTGCAAAGCGGTTCGGATGAGGTGCTGAGACTGATGCACCGCCGCTACGACACGTCGCTTTTCGACCATAAGGTAAAGTTGATCAAGCAGTTGATGCCAACCGCATTCATCGGCGTTGACGTGATGGTCGGTACACGTGGAGAGAAACCGGAATATTTTGAGGAGACTTACGGATTCCTCCAATCTATCGACTTTTCTCAACTACATGTGTTCCCTTATTCAGAACGCCCTGGTACAATGGCGTTGAAGATACCTTATATTGTTTCCGATAACGACAAGAAATTGCGCAGCAAGCGGCTTCTTGAACTGTCAGACAAGAAAACAGAGGCTTTTTATGAGCATTACATAGGGGCCGTTGCGGAAGTGTTGTTTGAGAAAGCGGCAAAAGGAAAGGCAATGCACGGTTTCACGAAAAACTATATCAGGGTGGAGCTGCCTCCCTCGCCTGACAATGAAAGGCTTGACAACCAACTCGTTAATGTGAGGCTTGGCGGTTTCAACCATGATAAGACGGCATTAAAAGCGATATTGTGATGGTGAAGGTTGCGATAGTGATACTCAACTGGAATGGCGTGAAGATGCTGAAACGTTTTCTTCCCTGTGTTTTGGAATGTTCACAGGGGGATGCCGTGGTGTATGTGGCAGACAACGCCTCAACGGATGATTCTGTCGGGTTACTTAAGACGGAATTCCCTGAGACACGCCTTATACTGCTTGATAAGAACTATGGCTTTGCCGATGGATACAACAGGGCTTTACGGCAGATAGAGGCGGAATACTATGTGCTGCTCAATTCTGATGTTGAGGTAACACGCGACTGGATAAGGATATTGACAGATTTTATGGACAGTCATCCCGATGTGGCTGCCTGCCAGCCTAAGTTGTTGGCAGAAAACAACAGGAAAGCCTTTGAGTATGCTGGCGCATGCGGTGGCTTTATTGACCGCTTTGGTTATCCTTTCTGCCGGGGGAGAATACTTGATACGGTGGAGAACGACGAAGGACAATACGACGAAGTCAACGAAATTCACTGGGCTACAGGTGCCTGCATGATGATAAGGGCGTCTGATTATTGGAAAGCAGGTGGCTTGGATGCTCGTTTTTTCGCCCATAACGAAGAAATCGACTTGTGCTGGCGATTGCGTATCATGGGGAGGAAGATATATTGCGTGCCGGGCAGCAGGGTGTTCCACGTCGGTGGCGGTACATTGCCAAAGGGCAATCCGATGAAGACATTCCTTAATTTCCGCAACAACCTTACGATGCTTTATAAGAACCTGCCCGACAAAGAGCTGAGGCGGGTTATGAGTGTTCGCTTGTTTTTGGACTATGTGGCGGCATTGCAAACGCTCATCAAAGGTAATGTGGGTGATTTCAGGGCTATATTAAGAGGACGCATGGCTTTCAGAAAATGGAAGCATGAATATGGTGATATGAGGAGGAAGATACAAGACAGCCGCCTGAACGGGAATAAGAAGGAGACATACAACCATTCAATTATATGGCAATACTATGCGAGGGGGCGTAAAAAGTTTTCTCAGTTAAAGAATAATTGAAAGTATCTGACGTTTATAAATACCACCTGGCGGAAAATGGAAATTGTCAACTTCCCGCATAACCGACAGAAAGCACGCTGAACTTGACTTTGTTGAAACGATTTCCTTGAATACATTTAGTGATAGCCTGTGCGCATGATATTATTGTGGCACCCGTTGTTACTACATCATCGACAATGAGGATATGCTTGCCTGCCAAAGCCTTCTTGTCTTGTAACTCAAAGGCGTTCTCCACATTCTCCATGCGTTGCCAACGGTCCATTCTCGTCTGGCTTTTCTTGAAAGATTTTCTTTTAACCACGCCATCCAATATCTCTATATTGGTGATCTCGCTGATACCACGGGCAATCTCATAACTTTGATTGTAACCTCTTGCGCGTTTCCTCTTCTTTGTCAAGGGCACAGGAATAATACAATTAATGGAATCGAAGAAATTATCCGACATAATCTCCGCAGCAAGCATTTTGCCCATAACGACACCTTTCTCCGGGTGGTTGAAATATTTCAATGAATGTATCACTCTGCTCACATTAGAGTGTGGCTCATAGAAAAACCATGCGGCGGCTCGCTCTATGGGTATCTGACCCCAGAACATTTTCGCCATCTTGTTGTCGTATGGCTGTTTCGAAAAATTCGTCCTTGGCAGGTGGTAGTTGCACACACTGCAAATCAATTCCTCGCCGATTGCAAGACGCTTGCCGCAGATGGTGCATTGCTTGGGGGCAATAAGGTTGACAAGCCGTTCTATGAGCCTGATGAGTAAACGCATGTGTAGCTCCTTTTATCAATAGCTTCTCGCTATGATAACCCTTTGTGTGGCGGGCTTCCCAGAAACCATGTCTATGCCCGGCGTCTGTTCCACGCCAAAGGGAACACAACGTATTGTAGCCTGTGTGTCTTCCTTGATCTTGGCCTCTGTCTCCTCTGTGCCATCCCAATGGCAGAGGAAAAAACCGCCATCCTTGATCTTTTCCTTGAACTCCTCGTAGTTGTCGCACTCGTAAATGTGGGTGTCAAGACGGCTCTTTGCCTTGTCAAACAGGTTGGCTTGTATGTCCTTCAACAAATTCTCAACTCGTTCCACTATACCGTCAATAGCAACAGTCTCTTTCTCAAGTGTATCACGGCGCATTACTTCAAGTGTACCGTTCTCTAAGTCGCGCCCGCCCATTACTAAACGTACTGGAACTCCTTTCAACTCGTAGTCGGCAAACTTAAAGCCTGGTCGCTTGTTCTCGGCATCATCGTATCTCACTGAAATGCCGGCATCTCGCAATGCGTTGATTATAGGAGTAAGTCTCGCGGTGATAGCCTGTAGTTGGTCTGCTCCCTTTGTGATAGGTATGATAACTACCGAGATAGGTGCGAGCATCGGTGGCAATACTAATCCGTTGTCATCAGAGTGAGTCATAATCAAGGCTCCGATTAGACGGGTGGACACTCCCCAAGAGGTCGCCCAAACATATTCTGGCTTGTTGTCTTTATTGAGGAATGTGACATCGAATGCCTTTGCGAAATTCTGACCGAGAAAATGACTCGTTCCGCTTTGTAATGCCTTGCCATCTTGCATCATCGCTTCAATGGTGTAAGTATCAAGTGCTCCCGCAAAACGTTCCGTCTCACTCTTTACTCCCTGAACAACAGGCACTGCCATCCACTTCTCTACAAATTCGGCATATACGTGCAGCATACGCTTTGCCTCTTCCTCGGCCTCCTCACGGGTGGCATGGGCGGTATGGCCTTCCTGCCATAGAAATTCCGACGTGCGCAGGAACGGACGGGTGCGCATCTCCCATCTCATCACGTTGCACCATTGGTTGCACATCAGTGGAAGGTCGCGATATGAATGTATCCAGTTTTTGTAGGTGTTCCAGATGATAGTCTCCGAAGTAGGACGGATTATCAACTCCTCCTCCAACCGTGCGGCAGGGTCAACCTCCACGCCGCTTTTGTCTTTGTTCGCACGCAGACGGTAGTGTGTCACCACAGCACACTCTTTTGCGAACCCCTCCACGTGCTCCGCCTCCCTTGACAGAAACGATTTTGGAATTAGCAAGGGGAAATAGGCATTCTGGGCTCCGGTCTCCTTGAACATCCTGTCAAGTTGCCGCTGCATTTTCTCCCATATCGCATAACCGTATGGTTTTATCACCATACAACCACGCACTGCCGATTGTTCTGCAAGGTCGGCCTTAACCACTAAATCGTTGTACCACTGGCTGTAGTTGTCTGCCCTCTTCGTCAAGTCCTTCAATTCTTTGGCCATAATTAAATTATTAAATATTCCAATTGCAAAGTTAGTGCAAGTTGAGTGAAATACAAAATAAAATTAAACTTACATACCGTTTTTATAAAGTTATGTCATGTTTTAATTTGAGTATTTGTCAATCAACGCCTGCGCTTGTTCATCACCTAATTCCTTGGCTTTCTCAAAATTCGCTATTCCCTCTTCTTTGTTCCCGTTGTTTACCTGCACCAATCCCAACAGCAGGTAGCCCGTAGCATATTCAGGGGCGATTTCTATACATTTGGAGGCGGATTCCAAGGCACTGTCCATCATATTCACCTTTATCTCCAAAGATGCCTTCTCAGCATAATAGGTAGGCTCATCGGGAGAAAGATAGATAGCGTGTGAAATGTCTGCCAATGCCTGCTTGTATAATTTTGCCTTTACTTCTGCCTGTTCGCGGATATAGTAAAACTGTGAGGTCACGTTGCCGTTCACGAGGATTTCGTAACGGGTGTAGTCAAAAACTGCCTGCCGGAAACTGTCTGCCGCATTATATATCTCCGCACGGGCAAAGAAATATGGGGCGGCATCCCTTAATCGCAGAGTGTCAGTGTTGGATATGGCACTGTCGAGCAGTGCTATTATCTCCTCGTTAGGTGCACCTAACATCTGCTTGCATTGTGAGGCTTCATAAAACAGTTCTGAGTTGCTCGCGGTTGATTTTGTCAACGGCATGTAAATGTCGTATGCCTGCTGGTATTCTCCCTTGACATATAGTATCCGTGCTAAGAGAGTTTGGTATGCTGCTTGTGGATTAAGAGAATAAGCGGCGTTTATCTCCTCCTCAGCCTTGTCCAATGACCACTGCTGATATGGAACATCGCTTTTATATACTTCCTTGTTGTAAATCAGTTGACTGTAGCTATAATGCGCCTCGTCTTTCTTTTCTGCCTTGTTCAGGGCCATCTCCATTTCCTTGTCTGCACTTGCGAAGTCGTTGTCGTTCACATACATCTGTGCGCGTGCGGCATATCCGTCAACCAATGTGGGATATTGGGTGATGAAGTCGTTCACTATACTCGCATGCTTTATGGAGTCATTGTCTGTGTTGGACATCATCAGCAAGAGCAGGGCCTGGTCTTTGTCTGATGGTAATGCCGGTGGTATGCCTATCTTGCGCATGGCCTGGTCGCTCAATGACAACCCTGAAGTCTGCAAGCTCATCGTGAAATTCGCATCTGTGGCGTGGATGTCCCTGCTTGTGGCTGACCTCTGGGCAAGGCCTATGACCTGACCCTCATCGTTTACGAAAGGACAAGAGCAGTCCTCCTCCTGCATATCCATATTGAGGATGTAATAAGAATACTTATCCATAAACGGCTCCACATTCTTAATTTCTACTTGCTTTATAGCAGGTGATTTCATAGCGTATGTAACAAACCACACTTCCGAGCCTGCCGTGGAAGCGGAAGTGGCCATTAACGCAGGGGTCGTCTTTCCATCAACCTTGAATTTCACCACATCATACAGTTCGTTGATGCCTATGATGTGTGAGACGTTCATTTGCTTGCCTTTCACGTCGGTGACAGTTGCCGCAGCTGCTCCGATAAACGGTTTCAAGTCGCTTATCGCCTCTCCATTGTCTCCGGTGAACACACCATGACTTGTGGCGAGCTGCGTGCCATCATCGCTGTATGTCGTCAAAGTAAACACCGATTTCGCCATGTTTTTTACAGCCGTCGGTTGTGCGTTACACTTGCAAAATGATATTATCAGCAATGTGATTATCGTAAAAAAATGTCTCATCTTTTTGTCTATATTTTTTTAAGTAATTCTTTCGCATTGTTTATTGCGGCATCCGTAACCTCCGTGCCGCTTAACATCTGGGCAATCTCGTATATCCGCTCTTTTTCATCAAGCACTTGCACCCTGCTTTTTGTGCCTGTTTCTGTCTCCTCCTTATAGACTTTATAATGGGTCGCTCCCCTTGCGGCAATCTGAGGCAGGTGAGTTATACTTATCACCTGTCGTTCCGCACTTGCCATTTCCTGCATTATGCCGCCCATCTTTTCTGCAATCTTACCGCTGACACCCGTATCTATCTCATCGAAGATTATGGTAGGAAGTTTCACGGCGCCACTGATCATCGCTTTCAATGAGAGCATCACTCGGGCTATCTCTCCGCCGGAAGCGACGTGCGACACAGGCTGCATAGGCAAGCCGGTGTTTGCGCTGAAAAGGAAAGTCACCTTGTCGCAACCGTTTATGGAAAGCTCCTTATTTTCTATGTTTACTGAAAAACGGACATTTGGAATGCCCAAAGGTACGAGTTTACCGAGCATCTCTTTTTCTATCGTCTTAGCCGCCTCTTGCCTGACGGCTGAAAGGCGTCCTGCCATATCAATACACTTTTCAAGTTGTAGCTTTTCCAACTTCTCGAGTTCAGCGAGCTGGGCATCGTAGTTTTCTATCTTGCTTAACTGTTTCTCAATGGTTTTACGCAGGTCGATGAGCTCTGCCACAGTCGTCAGTTGGTGTTTCTTTTCAAGGGTATAGATCTTGTCGAGTTGGCCGTTTATCTCATCGAGGCGGGCAGGGTCAAACTCTATGTTGTCTTCCTCCGAAGATATTTCGTCTGTGATGTCTTTCAACTCTATGTAACAGCTTTCCAAACGTTCTGCAAGTGGAGTTATATCTCCATATATGTTTCGCAGGTTGTCCAGCAATTTTATGGCCTCTTTTATTTTGTTCAACACCCCATCACCACAATCATCTGCATTGAGAATGGCATCGGTGGCATAGAGAGCGGTTTTTATGTCCTCTACATGGCTGAGCTTCTCGCTTTCACGTTCTAATTCTTCTTGTATTCCCTCCGTCAGGTTGGCATCGGTGAGCTCCTTATGCTGGAAACGCATAAAATCTTCGTTTTTCCTGCTTTCCTCTATTTCTGCTTGGAGCCTCGATAACTCTTTCTTCGTGCTTTTGTATGCTGTGAAACGCTGTCTGTATTCATTCAGAAGTTCTGCATCTTGGGCGATGATATCAACGGTTTTCAACTGGAAATCGTCCTCGTTGAGGGCAAGGTTCTGGTGCTGGCTGTGAATGTCAACAAGTTGTTGGCCAAGTGTTCTTATCGTGTTTAGGGATACGGGGGTGTCGTTGATGAAAGCACGGCTTTTCCCCGAAGAGTTGAGCTCTCGTCTAAGTATGCAGTCGGCAGCATCGTAATCAATGTCGTTGGAGACAAAGAAATCTCTCATGTCATATTGGCTGATGTCAAAATGTGCCTCAATGACACACTTGGAACAGTCGGCTTTCAAGCTCTTGCTATCCGCACGCTGCCCTAATAGCAGGTTTATTGCCCCGAGTATGATACTCTTTCCTGCTCCTGTCTCACCGGTTATAACAGAAAAACCTGGATTGAAGCGGATGTCAAGGGTATCAATCAGCGTGAAATTACTAATATATAATTGGCGTAACATATTTAATTACAATTACTTGAACGGTATCAGGCATTACCCAGGATGTTGAAATGAGCAGTCTCACTGTTTTATATTATCCCAATATGTGCTTTGAGAGGCATTGATGGAAACAAGGATGTCGTAAACAGTTTCTTTTTCCTTCTGTGTCCCCTTTCCCTTATAGATGCTGCTTAACTCATCCTTCTTGTAATCAGTCCAAATCTGAGGCAGCAGACTCAACGGCTTGTCCTCGTGGGCCTTTTTCAGGTTTGTCTCAATAGACGTGGATATGTTGGTACGGCCTCTTTCTACATTGCTTGCCATTTCATCCAAGCCACTCCGATAGTAGTCATACTGCAGTTGCCTGAATGGCCTCATCGCGCCTTCCATATAATCGTTTATTATGGCGAACCTGTTCCTGTCGTCATCAAAAGCCTTCCAGCCGGAAAAACTCAGGTTTTGGGCATTGTTCACAAGGTTAAGGCAACGTTGCAGGATGTCCTCACCTCCCATTGGCGAGAAACTGTCCAAGTCCAATCCTATAATGAGGTATGCGTAATAGGCGCAAAGTGCCGTGAGCTGGTCGTCTATCTGGTCTTCATTGAAATTGAGCTGGTCATACTGTGAGAACTCAAAATCGAAATTTCCATCCTTGTTGTTGTATAACGTTGATGTATAGGTGGAGTTATATACAGGTCTGTTCGCCTGTATCAGCGCGGTGCACGTGAATAGGTTCGACGACTGGTCGTATTTTGTTACCGTGATGTTGAAATTGCATACTATTCTCTCGTTTTTCTGAAACTGCAAGTTAGTCCACTGCATATCGTTGATAAACTGTTCAAGAGTCTGCTGAAGGGCATCAAACACGCTCTCATCGGTGCCCTGCACCTGACTATGGTTGATAGTAACCTTAGCCTGCAATTCCTGAGCATCGGCGTTTGACAGAAACGGAATGAAAAATATCAAAACTAATAAATATCTCATCTTTGAAATCCAATCTTAATGGTCATTTGATCAATAGGAAAATGAAATCTTAAAAAGAAGACCGCTAACAATGCTTATTAGCGGCCTTCCACTCTATTATGGACAGAAGTCATTCTTCTTCTTCCTCCTCTTCCTGTTTATTGCTGTAATCAAGAATGTTCTTGCGGTTAGCCTGCATTCGGTCGTAGTCTTCCTTTGAACCGACGATAATCTTGTCAAACTCGCGCAAGCCTGTTCCGGCAGGTATCAGATGTCCGCAGATAACATTCTCTTTCATTCCCTCAAGGTAGTCGGTCTTGCCTCGTATGGCGGCTTCATTGAGAACCTTTGTAGTCTCCTGGAATGAGGCGGCCGACATGAAACTCTTGGTCTGCAGCGCAGCACGTGTGATACCTTGCAATATCTGGGTCGATGTGGCAGGCACTGCATCGCGTACCTGAACAGTCCTGAGATCACGGCGCTTGAGCATGGAGTTCTCGTCGCGCAACTTACGGGCAGAGACAATCTGCCCCTCTTTGAGTACCTCGCTGTCTCCAGCATTCTCAACCACTTTCTTACCCCAGATGCGGTCGTTTTCCTCTGCGAAGTCTAATTTGTCAACAATTTCCTGCTCAAGGAATGTCGTATCGCCAGGATCGTTGATCTGCACCTTGCGCATCATCTGGCGGACGATAATCTCAAAGTGCTTGTCGTTGATCTTAACGCCTTGCAGTCGATATACGTCCTGTACCTCATTGACAATATATTCCTGAACGGCAGTAGGCCCCTTGATGGCAAGGATGTCGTTTGGCGTGATGACTCCATCTGAAAGGGGCGTGCCGGCACGCACCGCATCGTGCTCCTGAACGAGAATCTGCTTCGACAGTGATACGAGGTACTTGCGCTGCTCACCCGTTTTTGATGTTACGATAATCTCGCGGTTTCCACGCTTTACCTTACCCATTGTCACCTCCCCGTCAATCTCACTCACAATGGCAGGGTTGGAAGGGTTGCGGGCCTCGAACAACTCTGTCACACGAGGAAGACCACCGGTGATATCGCCTGCCTTGCCGACAGAGCGGGGTATCTTGACCAAAGTGGTTCCTGTCTTTACCTCTTGGCCGTCATCCACTACAACATGGCCGCCTACCGGGAAGATGTATGTCCCCACAATATTGCCTTTGTTGTCGATAATATCACATGTAGGAACTATGTTCTTATCCTTCGACTCCATGATGATTTTCTCGGTAAGCCCTGTGGTGTCGTCGGTTTCTGCATGGAATGTAATACCATCCTCGACATCGCGGAACAATAGAGTTCCTGAATATTCGGTTACGATCACTGCATTGAACGGATCCCAACGGGCTATTACATCTCCCTTCTTTACAAGGTCGCCTCCCTTGAAATAGAGAGAGCTGCCGTATGGGACATTCAGCGTGGAAAGCACGATATTGGTATGCTGGTCAACGAAACGAATCTCTGCCAAACGGCTTACCACCATCTCGCATTTGACATCACCATTATCGCCGCTCTCTATGAATGGTACGGTGCGGAGCTCATCAAACTCAATCTTGCAGTCGTTCTTCGACACAATCGAGGCATTCGCGGCCGCATTGGCGGCGACACCGCCGGCATGGAACGTACGGAGAGTAAGCTGTGTACCTGGCTCTCCGATAGCCTGTGCGGCAATGACTCCTACTGCCTCTCCCTTCTGAACCATGCGACTTGTGGCAAGGTTGCGCCCATAGCACTTCATGCACACTCCCTTCTTGCTCTCGCATGTGAGCACAGAACGTATTTCCACACTCTCAATAGGACTGTCCTCAATGATCTGTGCTATCGGCTCGGTAATCTCCTCACCGGCACTTATAATAAGCTCACCGGTAGTAGGATGTATAATATCATGTACGGAAACACGACCGAGAATACGCTCGTAAAGAGAGGAAATCACCTCGTCGCCGTTTTTCAATGCCGTGCAGACAAGCCCACGAAGCGTTCCGCAGTCCTCCTCCGTAATGATAACATCATGGGAGACATCCACCAAACGTCGTGTTAGATAACCTGCATCGGCTGTCTTCATGGCCGTATCTGCAAGGCCCTTACGGGCACCGTGTGTGGAGATGAAATATTCGAGCACGCTCATTCCCTCCTTGAAGTTGGAAAGAATAGGATTCTCTATGATCTGTGCCCCTTCGGCGCCTGCTTTCTGTGGCTTTGCCATAAGTCCACGCATACCGGCCAACTGGCGGATCTGGTCCTTCGAACCTCGCGCGCCTGAATCTAACATCATGTAAACGGCATTGAAACCTTGATCGGCTTCTGTCATTTCCTTCATCAGCACGTCGCCGAGCTCATTGTTTACGTGTGTCCAGGCATCAATCACCTGATTATATCGCTCCGTATCGGTTATGAAACCCATGTTGTAGTTGTCGGTAATCTGCTGCACTTCCTCATTTCCCCTTGCCACAAGGTCAACTTTCTTTTCCGGGATGATGATGTCATCGAGGTTGAACGACAATCCGGCGAGATATGCCATGCGGTAGCCGAGATTCTTGATACCGTCAAGAAACTCGCATGCTCGTGCGAACCCTACTGTCTTGATAACGTCGGCGATGATGTCTCGCAGACTCTTCTTGGAGATAATCTTGTTGACGTATCCTATTTCATCTGGTATGATACCGTTTACTATGACACGGCCAACTGATGTCTCTATCATGCGCTTCACATACTTGCCGCTTTCGTCAACATCGGTAACTATAACTTTCACTTGAGCATGGAGGTCGCATTTACCTTCATTGTGGGCTATGATAGCCTCCTCTGGACCGTAGAATGTGAGCCCCTCGCCTTTCGCACCAGGACGTATTTTCGTAATATAATAAAGACCAAGCACCATATCTTGTGATGGCACGGTGATAGGCGCACCATTGGCTGGATTAAGGATGTTGTGACTCTGAAGCATCAGAATCTGAGCCTCAAGGATAGCCTCGTTGCTTAACGGCAGGTGCACTGCCATCTGGTCGCCATCGAAGTCTGCGTTGAACGCTGTACAAGCCAATGGATGTAGCTGTATGGCCTTTCCCTCGATAAGCTTGGGCTGGAATGCCTGAATACCAAGACGGTGAAGTGTCGGCGCACGGTTGAGCAACACCGGATGACCTTTCATCACATTCTCAAGGATATCCCAGATCACAGGCTCTCGGCGGTCAACGATTTTCTTCGCACTCTTTACTGTCTTTACTATTCCTCGCTCTATGAGCTTACGGATGATGAACGGCTTGTAGAGCTCTGCCGCCATGAGTTTAGGCAGTCCGCACTCTCCCATTTTCAACTCTGGACCTACCACGATTACAGAACGCGCGGAATAGTCAACTCGCTTGCCAAGGAGATTCTGGCGGAAACGTCCCTGCTTGCCTTTGAGTGAGTCGGAAAGGGATTTTAAAGGACGGTTGGAATCGCTCTTTACAGCACTGCTCTTGCGAGAGTTGTCAAATAAGCTGTCAACAGCTTCCTGAAGCATACGCTTCTCATTACGTAGAATCACCTCCGGCGCCTTGATCTCCATAAGCCTCTTAAGACGGTTGTTGCGTATTATGACACGACGGTAAAGGTCGTTCAAGTCGGATGTGGCGAAACGGCCGCCATCCAAAGGCACCAATGGACGCAGCTCCGGGGGAGTCACAGGGATGATTTTCAGTATCATCCACTCTGGCTTGTTTATGTCCTTGCTCGCACGGAACGCCTCCACAACCTGAAGACGCTTCAACGCCTCCGTCTTGCGCTGCTGGGATGAATCCTTGTTGGCGCGTACTCGCAACTCGTAGGAGAGTGTGTCAAGGTCGATGTTGGCAAGAAGGTCGTAGATAGCCTCCGCTCCCATCTTGGCAATGAACTTGTTAGGATCGCTGTTGTCGAGATACTCATTGTCGGCCGGAAGATTGTCGGTTATGTTGATATACTCGTCCTCTGACAGAAAATCGTATTTATGTGAACCGTTGACCTCCTCTCCCTCAGCGTTCTTCTTGCCGGCCATTATACCCGGTTGAATTACAACGTACTTCTCATAGTAAATCACGGAATCCAATTTCTTCGTGGGAATGCCAAGCAGGTAGCCCATCTTGTTGGGAAGCGAACGGAAATACCAGATGTGGGCCACTGGAACCACAAGCTCTATATGGCCGGTACGCTCTCGTCTTACTTTTTTCTCCGTAACCTCCACACCGCAACGGTCGCACACGATACCCTTATACCTTATACGCTTGTATTTGCCGCAAGCACATTCATAGTCTTTCGTAGGACCGAATATGCGCTCACAGAATAATCCATCGCGCTCCGGCTTATAAGTACGGTAGTTTATGGTTTCTGGCTTCGTCACCTCACCATGGGAATTTTCTAATATTTCCTCCGGCGAAGCAAGCCCGATGGTAATCTTCGTAAAATTACTCTTTATCTTTGAATCTTTCTTGAAAGCCATAATTCTTGTTTATATTTGTTATGTAAAGAGTTCCTTGTTAATCGAGGGTTATACTTAATCCAAGTCCACGCAGCTCATGCAGCAACACATTGAGCGACTCCGGTATGCCTGGCGTCGGCATTGGCTCGCCCTTGACGATAGCCTCGTATGCCTTCGAACGGCCCACTACGTCATCCGACTTGATAGTAAGGATCTCCTGAAGCACATGACTGGCTCCGAAAGCCTCCAATGCCCAGACTTCCATCTCTCCAAAACGCTGACCTCCAAACTGTGCCTTTCCACCAAGCGGCTGCTGCGTGATAAGGGAGTACGGACCAATGCTGCGGGCGTGCATCTTGTCCTCTACCATGTGGCCGAGTTTAAGGAAGTATGTGATACCCACTGTGGCGGGCTGGTCGAAGGGCTCGCCCGTCTCTCCATCAAAAAGTCGTGTGGAGCACAGACGGGGAAGACCGGCCTTGTCGGTCCACTCCTGCAAGTCCTCAAGTTTTGCCCCATCGAAGATAGGGGTGGCAAACTTGACCCCAAGTCGCCGGCCTGCCGCTCCGAGTATAGCCTCGAAAATCTGACCGAGGTTCATACGGGAAGGCACGCCCAACGGGTTAAGGACAAGGTCAACAGGACGCCCGTCATCAAGGAACGGCATATCTTCCTGGCGTACCACCTTAGAAACGATACCCTTGTTGCCATGACGACCTGCTAATTTGTCGCCAACGCCGATCTTACGCTTCTTTGCGACATATACCTTGGCCATCTGGAGGATGCCTGAAGGCAGCTCGTCGCCGATGGTAATGGCAAACTTGCGGCGTTTCATCTCTGCATCGAGGAGCTTGTATTTCTTGATGAAGTTCATTATCAACTTCTGTATCAGCTCGTTGGTATGCTCGTCGTTGGTCCAGTTGTTCGACTGTATTCCGTCGTATTCAAGGTTCTTAAGCTGGGTCGTGGTAAACTTGCTCCCCTTTGTTATGATCTCGGCACCGGTATAATCCTTGATGCCCATTGATGTCTTGTCTTTTGTGAGTATGAGGATTTTGTCAATCAGGATATCCTTCAAGTCATTTATCTTTGCCTCATACTCCTCATCTATCTTGGCGAGGACAATCTTATCCTGCTGCTTCGACGTGCGCGTCTTTACCGCACGCGAGAACAGCTTCTTGTCTATCACCGTTCCGGTGAGCGACGGATTGGCCTTCAACGATGTATCCTTCACGTCGCCTGCCTTGTCCCCGAAAATAGCACGAAGAAGCTTCTCCTCCGGCGATGGGTCGCTCTCTCCCTTTGGAGAGATCTTGCCGATAAGAATGTCGCCAGGCTCAACACGGGCTCCGACACGGATGATACCGTTGTCGTCCAAGTCTTTTGTGGCCTCCTCACTCACGTTTGGTATATCATTGGTAAACTCCTCCATTCCTCGCTTCGTCTCGCGTACATCCAATGAATACTCATCAACGTGCACAGAGGTAAGGATGTCCTCACGCACGACTCGCTCATTGAGCACAATGGCATCCTCATAGTTGTAGCCTTTCCACGGCATGTAGGCCACGAGAAGGTTGCGCCCAAGCGCTAACTCTCCGTTCTCTGTGGCATAGCCCTCCGTAAGAATGTCGCCCTTCTTCACCCTCTGTCCTTTGTTGCAGATTGGACGTAGGTCAACTGTCATGTTCTGGTTGGTACGGCGGAACTTGGAAATACGGTATTCTTTAAGGGCAGGCTCGAAACTTACAAACTCCTCCTCTTCCGTCCTGTCGTATAAAATGCGTATCGTCGTGGCGTCAACATACTCGATGACACCATCCCCCTCGGCAGTAATCATTGTACGGGAATCCACGCATACCTGTCTCTCTATTCCGGTTCCTACAATAGGCGCCTCATTGTGTAGAAGCGGCACCGCCTGACGCATCATGTTGCTGCCCATCAATGCACGGTGGGCATCATCGTGCTCTAAGAAGGGTATCAGACCGGCTGCGATAGAGGCTATCTGCTGCGGCGACACGTCCATAAGGTCAACTTCCGAAGGAGGCACTACCGGAAAATCGGCATCCTGACGGCATTTCACGTATGTACGGATGAACGTGCCGTCATCTCTCAACGGGGCGTTCCCCTGTCCTATGATATGGTCTTGTTCCTCTTCTGCCGTGAGATAAACGATATTGCTGTTGTCAAGATCTACTTTCGCATTCTTTACTTTGCGGTATGGCGTCTCTATAAATCCAAGCTCGTTGATCTTCGCATACACACACAGCGAGGAGATAAGCCCGATGTTAGGCCCTTCAGGACTCTCTATAGGGCACAGACGGCCGTAGTGGGTATAGTGTACGTCACGCACCTCGAAACCGGCGCGCTCCCGCGACAGACCGCCAGGACCTAATGCCGACAGACGACGCTTGTGGGTAACCTCTGCCAATGGGTTTGTCTGGTCCATGAACTGCGACAATGGATTAGTGCCGAAAAATGAGTTTATCACGCTGGATATCGTCTTGGCGTTTATCAGGTCGGTAGGAGTGAACACCTCGTTGTCGCGCACGTTCATACGTTCTCGGATAGTGCGGCTCATTCGCGCCAGACCGATGGAAAACTGGTTGCTCAACTGCTCTCCCACGGTACGTACACGACGGTTGCTCAAGTGGTCGATATCGTCAACGGTAGCATTGGAGTTGACCAACTGGATGAGATATTTGATAATCTCTATAATATCTTCTTTTGTCAGGATACGCACATCCATGTCGGTAGAGAGCCCTAATTTCTTGTTTATACGGTAACGGCCTACGTCACCCAAGTCATATCGCTTTTCTGAGAAAAACAGATTCTGTATCACCTCTCGTGCACTCGCATCATCCGCAGGATCGGCGTTGCGCAACTGACGGTAGATATAGAGCACTGCCTCTTTCTCCGAGTTGCTCGGATCTTTCTGCAATGTGTTGAAGATAATGGAATACTTGTTGGCCGACTCGGCATCCTTGTGCAGAAGTATCGTGGCAGTGCCACTCTCTATAATGTCGCTAAGGTTGTCCTTAGTGATCTCTGTCTCTCGCTCCATTATCACCTCGTTGCGCTCTATTGATACCACCTCTCCGGTATCCTCGTCAACGAAATCCTCATTCCAGCTCTTCAACACCCTTGCGGCGAGACGCCGTCCAATCGCGGCACTGATATTCTTCTTGCTTACCTTCATCTCCTCTGCAAGGTCGAATATCTGGAGTATCTCCTTGTCTGTCTCAAAACCAATGGCTCTAAGAAGCGTGGTGACAGGCAATTTCTTCTTCCTGTCAATGTAGGCATACATCACGTTGTTGATATCCGTAGCAAACTCTATCCAAGAACCCTTGAACGGTATGATACGGGCGGAATAAAGCACCGTGCCGTTGGCGTGTATCCCCTGTCCGAAGAAAACACCAGGCGACCTGTGCAATTGTGATACCACAACTCGCTCTGCTCCATTTATCACAAATGTGCCGTTGTCGGTCATGTATGGTATCGTTCCAAGAAATACATCCTGTATGAATGTACCGAAATCCTCATGGTCTGGATCCGTGCAATAAAGCTTCATCTTGGCCTTCAATGGCACGCTATATGTCAGCCCACGCTCTAAACACTCGTCGATAGTGTACCGCGGCGGGTCGATATAGTAGTCCAAAAACTCAAGAACAAAATTGTTCCTTGTATCGGTTATTGGGAAGTTCTCCGCAAACACCTTATAAAGACCGTCGTTCTTGCGCTCCTCAGGTGGGGTATCCAACTGTAGGAAGTCCTTGAAAGACTTTAACTGCACGTCGAGGAAGTCCGGATATGGCAACGGATTCTTCACGCTGGCGAAATTCACTCTGTTGTCAATGATTTTTGAAGCCATTACAGATTATTATTACCGTTATTTTTTAACCACCTTAAAAACAAATCATCTTTTGCATGCGTATATTGCGACTCTCATTCCTGCAACGGTGGATAATCACAAGAAATAACCTCACAATATAATATACTCACTATTAAAGACATAAAAGGGGTTAAGACTCTTCTACTTGAAAGAGCCTTAACCCTTGTTACTTTGTTTATTCTGTTTATTTGAGCTCTACCTTGGCTCCAACATCCTCAATGGCCTTCTTGAGATTCTCTGCCTCATCCTTTGACAATCCCTCTTTCAATGTGGAAGGTGCACTGTCAACAAGTTCCTTTGCCTCTTTCAAACCAAGACCACAGGCCTCTTTCACGGCCTTCACAACCTGAAGCTTTGCTCCTCCAATCTCAACGAGGACAACATCAAATGATGTCTTCTCCTCTACTGCCTCTGCTGCAGCAGCAGGACCAGCAGCAACAGCAACAGCTGCAGCAGCAGGCTCTATTCCATACTCGTCCTTCAGGACTGTTGCCAACTCGTTAACCTCTTTTACTGTCAAATTCACTAATTGTTCAGCAATAGCTTTAATATCTGCCATTTTATTCTAATTTTAATGTTTTTAATTTTAATTGTTTGTGTATTAAATTATTTTTTATTCTGGACGCTCCCCTAATGTCTTGAGAACTCCATGAATAGTGTGAGCACCTGACTGAAGTGCGGAAACAACGTTCTTGGCAGGCGACTGCAGCAATGCTACAATGTCCGCAATAACCTCGTTCTTGCTCTTTATCGACATCAGCTCTCCAAGCTTGTCGGCTCCTACGTAGATACCCTCCTCTGCGTATGCTCCCTTCAAACATGGAATACCTTCTTTCTCATATCCCTTGAGCATCTTCGCAGGCTGGTTCGCCGTATTGCAAAACAGCATCGCGGTGTTGCCCTTCAAGGTAACATACAAAGGCTCAAAATCTATCTCCGAAGCCTCGAACGCCTTGTGAAGAAGCTTGTTCTTCACAACAACCATCTTGACCTCGTTCTTGTAACACTCTCGGCGGAACTTGCTCGTTGCTGCCGCATTCATCCCTGTAATGTCAACAAGGTAGAAATGTGGATACTCCTGCAGTTTCTCTCCAAGCTCTCCTATTATAGTATCTTTTAATTCTCTTTTCATCTTACAAACTTTTAGAGTTATTCAACTGATTTAGGATCAATCTTGACACCCTTACTCATCGTGCTGGAAATATAGATACTCTTGATGTATGTACCTTTGGCAGCCGCAGGCTTCAACTTGATAATAGTAGTGATAAACTCTTTCGCATTCTGATAAATCTGGTCAACGCTGAAAGACACTTTCCCTATCGAGGCGTGCACTATCCCCGTCTTGTCAACCTTAAAGTCTATCTTTCCTTGCTTCACCTCTTTTATTGCCTTCGCAACATCCATCGTCACCGTACCACTCTTCGGATTCGGCATCAAACCACGTGGACCAAGAATACGACCTAATGGACCTATCTTTCCCATACACGAGGGCATCGTGATAATCACATCAACGTCGGTCCAACCGCCCTTGATCTTTTCAACGTATTCCTCAAGTCCTACATAGTCCGCTCCAGCTTCTTTGGCAGCTGCCTCAGCGTCCGGAGTACACAGACAGAGCACCCGCGTCACCTTTCCGGTTCCATTTGGCAGAGAAACCACGCCCCTCACCATCTGATTCGCCTTACGGGGGTCAACGCCCAAGCGTACATCGATATCTAACGAAGCGTCAAACTTGGTGGTGGTTATGTCCTTCACCAACTGCGCTCCCTCTCTCAAAGTGTATGCTTTCCCCACTTCAACCTTATCAGCTACTGATTTTTGATTTTTTGTCAGTTTCAT